>JAOMSY010000055.1 GCA_028355575.1 Francisellaceae bacterium
AAAACCGGAGGTAAGAAAATGAAACCAAAATCAAACAAAGTTGAAAATATCGCTGAGAATTTGCGTCAGCCCTATCAGTCATCAGAAAAATTTTATATTGAAGATAATGGTGTGCAAGTGCCCATGCGTAAAGTTAAGCAACAAGATACGCTAATGGAGGAGGGAATAATTCAAAACCCTGATATCATTGTTTATGACACTTCTGGAAAATATTCTGAAGCCGAATATCAAAATGATTTAACTAAAGGCTTACCTAAAACACGTTTAGAGTGGATAAATCAGCAAGGTGATTGTGAACAATTAAATCAATTTAATTCCAACTTTACCAATTCGCAAAGTGATGAAGGTTTCCCGGAACGTGCATTTCCGCTTATAGCAAAAAAAGGGAAAAACGTATCGCAAATGCATTACGCTAAAAAGGGTATTATTACACCTGAAATGCGATATATTGCTATACGTGAGAATATATATCAGGCTAATTCACATATCACTGATCCAATCCTAAAGCATCAACATCCAGGCCAAGCATTCACTGCAAATATACCAACCGAGATAACACCAGAATTTGTTAGAGATGAAATTGCATCTGGTCGCGCCATTATCCCGTGTAATATTAATCACCCTGAATTAGAACCGATGATTATTGGTAAAAACTTTTCAGTTAAGATTAATGCGAATATTGGTACATCAGCTGTGAGTTCATCTATTGCAGAAGAAGTCGAGAAAATGGTGATCGCAACACGTTGGGGTGCAGATACAGTTATGGATCTCTCAACTGGAAAGCATATCCATAAAACACGTGAATGGATCATTCGTAATAGCCCTGTGCCAATTGGTACTGTCCCAATCTACCAAGCGTTAGAAAAAGTGAATGGTGTCGCAGAAGATTTAACTTGGGAAATTTTTAAAGATACATTAATTGAACAAGCGGAACAGGGTGTGAGTTACTTTACAGTACATGCTGGTGTTTTATTACGTTATATTCATTTAACTACGAATCGTTTAACAGGTATTGTTTCACGTGGTGGGTCGATTATGGCAAAGTGGTGTATTTCACACCATAAAGAAAATTTTATTTATACGCACTTTGATGAAATTTGTGAAATTATGAAAGCTTATGATGTTGCTTTTTCACTTGGTGATGGTCTACGTCCAGGCTCAATTTATGATGCGAATGATAAAGCGCAGTTTTCTGAATTACATACATTGGGTGAGTTAACGAAACGTGCTTGGGAGCATGATGTTCAGGTAATGATTGAAGGCCCAGGCCATGTGCCAATGCAGCTAATTAAAGAAAATATGGAAGAAGAAATCAAGCATTGTTTTGATGCACCTTTCTATACATTAGGGCCACTAACAACGGATATTGCACCAGGTTATGACCATATTACATCTGCTATTGGTGCGGCTCAAATCGGGTGGTACGGTACTTCTATGCTTTGTTATGTCACACCAAAAGAGCATTTAGGTTTGCCTGATCGAGAAGATGTACGAGAAGGAATTGTCACTTATAAACTTGCAGCGCATGCGGCTGATTTGGCAAAGGGATATCCAGGTGCACAAATTCGCGATAATGCTTTATCTAAAGCACGTTTTGAGTTTAGATGGTTAGATCAATTTAATTTGAGCTTAGACCCAGAAAAAGCGCAAAGTTACCATGACCAAACTTTACCAAAAGAAGGGCATAAAGTTGCGCATTTCTGTTCTATGTGTGGCCCTAAATTTTGCTCAATGAAAATTACTCAAGATGTGAGAGATTATGCAAAAGCAAATAATCTAACACCCGAAACTGCACTTGAAGAAGGCATGCAGTCGCAATCAAAAGCCTTTGAAGATTTTGGTAAAGAACTTTACCAAAAAGTATAAGTTACATTATGATTGTAACTGTTGTAGGCGCAGGCTGTGCAGGGCGAACAATGGTGCTTAGCCTGTTACGTAATTTTTCTAATATCCAACTTAATTTACTTGATGAAAATCCTTTATCAAGCAAGTTAAGTTGTGGATATGCTGCAGCTGGTATGGTTGCGCCATATTCTGAAGCTGCGACGTTGGGTGAGTCTAAATTATATTTAGATGGCCTTAAAAGTTTGAAACTGTGGCCGTTATTACTTGAGCAGCTTGAGAGTCCAGAGCGAATATTCAAACAGAATGGAACGCTAGTATTAGCACATCCAAATGATCAGTCTGATTTTCAATATTTTTCACGACAGTTATCATCTTGTATTGAATGTAACAGCAATGACTATTTAGTGGCACCAATCGAACTTGAAAAAGTAGAAAAGTCATTGCCAGTAAATAAATTTCATCGTGAGTCTATTCACTTTGATCGAGAAGCCTGTATTCAAGTGCCAGAATTTTATAAAGCAACCACAACCTATTTTCAATCTCATCCAAACGTTCATATTCGCCAACAAAAGATTAACGAAATTCACCCAAAAAATTTTAACGAAAGTGATTTTATTATTGATTGTCGTGGAATGGGAAAATCCTATTTTGATGAAAGCATTCGTGGTTTAAGAGGGGAGTCCATTGTTGTCTATGCACCTGATGTTGATATAAAACATACCATTAGGCTAATCCATCCACGTTATCCAATTTACATCACTCCGCGATCAAACAATATCTACTATATCGGCGCGACAACGGTTGAGAATACAGATAGCTCAGAAATATCAGTCAAAAGCACCATGGAATTATTGAGTGCACTTTATGTCGTTCATCCTGGTTTTAGTGAATCGCGAATTTTAAAACTGATTTCACAAGTCCGCCCAGCAACACAGTCAGGTTATCCTGAAGTTAATTGGGAAAATAATGTAGTTAGTATCAACGGACTAAATCGCCATGGTTATTTGTTATCACCAGTAATCTGTAATCAAGTTTGTGCAGGAATCAAAGAGAAGGAAAGTTTGCATGAATATTAAATTTAACGGAGAAATATTAGAAGTCAGCCAAGATAAGTCTTTATTGAATTTGTTAGATGAAATGAATATGAATACGACTTACTCAGCAGTTGCCGTTAATAACCAAGTGATTCAAAAGTCGGTTCAATCATCATTCTACCCAAAAGAAAATGATGTGGTAGAAGTATTAACACCAATGCAAGGTGGTTAGAGATGGCACTAAACGTATACGACAAGACATTTAAAAATAGAATGATTTTAGGGACAGCTTTATATCCGTCACTAGAAGTCATGTTATCAGCTATTCAAGCGGCAGATGTTGAATTTGTGACCGTATCATTAAAACGACAGGCCGCGAATAAATCACAAGGGAATAAATTTTGGCAAGCGATTCAATCAACTGGCTGTGATGTTTTACCAAATACAGCTGGATGTCGAACCGCAATTGAAGCCGTTATGATAGCAGAAATGGCCCGAGAAATTTTTAGTACATCATTCATTAAGCTTGAAGTGATTGGCGATGACTATACGCTTCAGCCAAATGTATTTGAGTTGATTAAAGCGACAGAAACCCTTGTTGAAAAAGGATTTCAAGTTTTACCATATTGTACAGATGATTTGACAGTATGTCAGGAATTAGTAAACCTTGGTTGTAAGGTATTAATGCCGTTAGCTTCGCCGATAGGTAGTGGCCAAGGATTGCAAAATCCTTATGCACTTCGCCTATTACGAGAGCGTTTTCAGGATATTACTTTGGTTGTCGATGCTGGCTTGGGCACGCCTTCTGATGCTGTGCAAGCGATGGAGTTGGGTTATGATGGAATTTTACTAAATAGTGCCGTTGCGCTGGCAAATAATCCAGCTGATATGGCTTTGGCCTTTTCACTTGCTGCGAAAGCAGGGCATTTAGCTTATACCGCTAAACGTATGCCGAAACGAGATTTTGCTTGTAACAGTACACCACTTAGCGATACCCCATTTTGGCATCAAATAGTATAATTCTCTGGAACTTAAAATTATGACTCAACCAATTGTATGGACAGTTGCAGGATCAGATAGTTCAGCTGGTGCTGGAATTCAGGCAGATTTAAAAACCTGTGAATATTTTAATGTATATTGTTGCTCGATATTAACCTTACTAACAGCGCAAAATACGCAAGGTGTCATTAATAGTCTTGCTGTTGATGAAATGTTTTTAAAAGACCAAGTGATGGCTTGTGCAAATGAGTTTATGCCATCAGTGATTAAAACTGGTGTGATTGGTTCAAAAGAACAGGTTGAGGTGATTGCAAATTTTTTAGAACAGCATCCAGAAATTTATTATATTTGTGATCCCGTTATTGTTGCGACTTCGGGTGTACAGCTATGTGATAATGAAACGCTATCTGCTATCAAGAAAAAATTATTACCTAGAGCAAATTTAGTTACGCCTAATATTAAAGAAATAAGTTATTTGCTTGGAAAAAATTACGAGCCTGAAATTGAAGTAAATCTGGTAAAACAATTTCTAAATCAATTTGGATGTGAAAGTGTGCTTTTAAAAGGCGGAGATATTGATTCAGATATCGCAAAAGATGTATGGCAACACCAAAATGGTGAAAGGCTTGAGTTATCTTATCCTAAAATCCAAAATAAAAATAAGCCTTATCATGGGACTGGTTGTACGATATCTTCAGCTATAACAGCAAATATTGCCAAAGGTGAAAGTATTCAAAATGCCTTGGTGATTGCTAAGCACTATATTCAAAATGTCATTATGCAATCAGAGTTAGAAGGTGATTTTTCACAAATTATAAAACATCAGATTCAATTAATAGACGATTTTACCTTACCGAAATTAATTACTAATACTGTTCCAGTTTCCGATTCTAAACCATATAAAAAAATAGAAGAACCAATGGGTTTTTATCCTATTGTTGATACGAGTGATTGGGTTAAAAAGCTTTGTGACTGGGGTGTTAAAACCATTCAGCTTAGAATAAAAGATCAAAGTATAGAAAATATCGAGCAACATATTAAAGATTCAATTCAAATTGCCAAGCAGAATAATGTGAAATTATTTATTAATGATTATTGGCAGTTGGCTATTCAACATAATGCTTATGGTGTTCATCTTGGTCAAGAAGATATTGAAACAGCTGATCTAGCGGCAATCAATCAAGCAGGTATTCATTTAGGTATTAGTACCCATGATTATTTTGAATTGGTGAGAGCTTTACAAATCCAGCCAAGTTATATCGCACTTGGACCTATATACCACACAACTAGCAAGCAAATGCGTTTTATGCCCCAAGGACTAGAAAAACTAAAATTGTGGAAAAAGTTAATTGGTGATATTCCTTTAGTTGCCATTGGAGGAATTGAATTTCAGCATATGAAATTTCTATATCAAGCTGGTGCGGATGGGGTGTCTGTGATTAGTTATGTAACTCAATCTATAAATCCTAAAGAGCAAGTAAAAAAGGCTATTTGCGAGTTATGCTGAATATTTGGTAGGAATTACGCTAAAATTAAGTGAGTTATTTATGGGTGAATAGTAATTTCCAAAAGGTTGTGTGTGGTCATGAATATAATGTTTAACGCAAAAAATTATAGCGAAAGTAAATATAATGATTCCAATGAGTGGTAGCAACGTTTTTGGCATTTCTAGCTTAATTAAAATGTTTATAAGGCTAAATATTAAACTAATTTATACATAGGTAAATAAATAAAATTGAATTCTAGAATTCAAAAATACATATTGAAGATAAAGAGGTCGTATGACAGGAAATGAAATAAATGTAAAAGAGTTTCAAAAACTACTTGATGATAATAATGATTTTGCATTGATTGATGTTAGAGAAGAATGGGAAAGAGAAATTGCAAAATTGCCCAATGATATTCATATTCCGCTATCAAACTGGCAGCCAGAAAAAATACCAGAAGGTAAAATGCTAATAATTTACTGTCACCATGGTGTAAGAAGTCGTTATGTTGTTGACCAACTTTTAGTGAACAACATAACCAATATCTTTAATTTAACTGGAGGTATAAATCAATGGTCTTTAGAAATTGATAAAAACTTACCGACTTATTAATGTGCATGAATGGATGATTATTGGCTATTATTATCTTAATTAAGCTTATATTGTTGATACTTTATGCCACTCAAAAAAGTCACACCTTCCAGTAAATCATTTTTAATATTGGTTGCATTATTTTCAGCATTACCACCATTCGCTATTGATACCTATTCGCCCGCTATTCCTGCTATTGCAGAATATTTTAATATTAGCCCTGATACGGTTGTCATTACATTTGCAACATACTTTATAGGATTTTCTTTAGGGCTTTTCATATGGGGGCCAATTTCAGATAAATATGGCAGAAAAAGAGTCATATCAATTGGGGTTGTATTGTATATTCTAAGTACGATTATTTGCTCTTTAAGCCAAGAGTTTTGGCAACTGTATAGTGCGAGATTTGTTCAGGGTTTTAGTGATGCGTCATGTGCTTCAGTCGCGTATGCCATGGTAAGGGATTGTTATAGTTCAAAAAAATTAACTCAAACCATTGCTACTATAGGCATGATTGTAATGGTGGCTCCTATTGTGGCACCGATGATTGGCGCTGGAATAATACACTATACTGGTGAATGGCAGGTGATTTTTCACTTTTTAACGATATTGGGTATCATATTATTGCTCAGTAGTCTCAAACTGCCTGAGACTATAAAAGAATATCACAGCAGTGCATTACATTCCTTTAAGCAATATTTTACACATTTAAAAGATTATAGATTCTTATTATTTGCCATCGCCTCTGCATTATCCTTTACAGTGTTTTTTACGTTTGTGGGTTCATCCGCCATTGTCTATGTGAAGGTATATGGTACAAGTGAATTTGGATTTTCATTACTATTTGCGATAAATGCAACTGCAATTATAATTGCCAATATTTTGATCAAAAAATTTAGTAACATAGTATCATTATCACTCATTGAAATATTAGGCTGTGTTTCAAGTCTCATATTATGTACGATTTCACTCGTGTTGGTATCTTATTATCCTCATTCAATTGTGTTGTTTGCTATATTAATGTGGTTTATTACATTGGCGACCTTTGTTAGTACAAACAGTTTAATGAGTGAGGCGGTAAATTTATTAACACATTCTTATGGTGCGGGTATCTCAGTTGTTAATATCCTCAAATTTGGTTCTGCAGGCGTAATTAGTTATGAGATGAGTTTATTTAACTATCAATCAATTAATATAAGTATGTTATTGACGCAAACCTGCTTAATGCTAGTTACAGTTATTATTGTTTTTATCAGTATTTTTTTATTAAAGAATAAAGGGCTGGAACAGTAATATAACAATGTCCTATATTAGAGAAAAAATTAGTGCTTCATTCGCTAAAATTGCTAAATGAAGTGAGAATATTAAGCTTGATTATAGTTATTCAATGGGTGTGAAAATAGTAAAATAAAATTTCATATATATAAAATAATGTACGTATAATTTATATGAATTAAGCGTTCCTTTAGGGGTATATGATTCACGTCGAGCGTAAACTAAAGCTGTAATTTTGAATCATTAGGTATTAGAAATTTCGTTTAACTAAACATCATACTAATAAATGCGACGACCATCAAAGCAAATAGGCTTATTAAAATCATACTAATCCTTATTGTTAGGTTACTGATTTATAACAATAAGTATTATGGATAGTAAAATATTGTCAATCCAATAACTAAAATAATATTAAATAAATTACAAAAATTATATTTTGTACAATTTATTTTACTAGCTGTGGGAGATATCTTATGGGGATATAAAATAAGTTATCAGGCTGGCTTTACCATAGGGTTAAGCAATTATCACGAATCGCTTTTTCAGATTTTGTCATATCATAGTTATATTCATCAACAATGTAATGGCGTGAGCATTTTGCACAGGCTTTACTGTGTTTGGCTAAACAGTCTAGTGTTGCATTATCGATTGAGTGAGGAGCATCAGGAACAGGGGTATCGCTTGGTAAGCTTGCTGATTCCAATGCATCTGCATAACAGCTCTTTGAGACAATAACGTCGTCGATATCACAAGGGCTTGCGTTTGTTATAAATGGAAAAACAGCTGCAAGAATGATAATTAATAGGAATTGTTTTAATTTGATGGGTAATGACATAGCTATCCTCATTGTTTGTGTCAGTTTCAATAAGACTAGCATGTCTTTTTTGACTCTTCAAAGTAGGATTAAAATATGAGATCCGTAACTAATCGCCTTTTTTGGCTTAATTTCCTGTAATTGGTGTTCATTAAAATATCTGTTTGTTAGAGTGTGGCCGATTATTTTCCAAAAAGCTTATACTTCAGAAGACGTTGTTTTGCTAGCTTGGATGTATGTTTAAACAATAAAAAAGGTATGGCATTATGCAAATTCAAAATGACAAAGTAGTGAGCATTCATTACACATTAACAAATGATCATGGTGAAGTATTAGACACATCTGATGGAAGAGAGCCATTAGCATTTTTACAAGGTGCGGGTAATATTATTAAAGGTCTTGAAGCAGCGCTTGAAAGCAAAGAAGTTGGTGATTCTTTCAAAGTCTTAATCAAACCTGAAGATGGCTATGGTGAGCATAAGGCTGAGCTAATTCAAAATGTACCATTAGATGCACTCAAAGGCATTGAGAATCTTCAAAAAGGTATGCGTCTTCAAGCTCAAACAGACCAAGGTCCAATTCCAGTCGTTGTAACTGAAGTTGGTGAAGAGCAAGCAACTTTAGATGCTAATCATGAGTTAGCAGGTAAAAATTTACATTTTGATGTAAAAGTTGAAGATGTTCGTGAAGCGACTGAAGAAGAAAAATCCCACGGTCACGTCCACGCATAAAACCTTTGAA
>JAOMSY010000056.1 GCA_028355575.1 Francisellaceae bacterium
TACGTTGCTTTTATTCTTTTTTACTACCATAGGTCTAAATGCTAAATTGGCTGATGTAAAACAAGGCGGAAAAAGCTTTGTCATACTTCTAGCCCTTACACTTATATATTTAATAATCCAAGACGTTATTGGAATGACAACAGCAGCCGTTTTAGGCGGTCACCCTCCTAGTGGTTTATTAGTGGGTTCAGCATCGTTGATGGGCGGACATGGAACAGTGATCGCTTGGGCGCCAATTTTTGAAAGCCATGGTGTTAAAAACGCGATGGAGATTGGGATTGCTGCTGCAACATTTGGATTAATACTAGCGTCTATTATTGGTGGACCTTTAGCACGGTTCTTAATAAACAAAAACAATTTACAGTCAACACTTTCTGACTCGGACTCGCTAGAGGTTGGTGTAAAGACCGGTAAAAAACCAAAAACCAATATTACATATTCAAGCTTTTTAAGTGCATTCCTAACCATTAGTGTTTGTATATTACTTGGTGATATTGTTTACAATATCATACAAGAATTTGGTATAACTTTACCAAAGTATGTGTGTTGCCTACTGATTGCTTTAATCTTAACGAATACGGTTCCATATTTTTTTAGGCAAGCCCATAGCCGTTTTTATGTATTTGAATGGCCAGCTAGAACGCCTGCGTTAGGGTTATTAGCCGAGCTTTCATTAGGAATTTTTCTGGTAATGTCTTTGATGAGCATGAGAATATGGGAATTAGTTGATTTAGCAGGTCCGATGTTGATTATATTATTGATGCAACTTATCTTTGCAATACTATATATTATATTAATTGTATTTAGAGCCATGGGTAAAAATTATGATGCAGCCGTAATTTGTGGTGGCTTTGGTGGTATCGCATTGGGCTCTACAAGTACTGCGATGATAAATATGTCAGCTGTCACAAAAAGATACGGCGCTTCTCACATAGCGTTTATAATCCTACCACTTGTTGCTGCATTATTTCTTGATATTGCTAACTCCATAGCCTTGCAAGTATCAATTAGTTTATTTTCATAATCACTTTCATCTAAACCACTAATCAATGATTGTTATATATTCGAAAAATCATAAATAATCATTAATTACAATCAACTCAGTGTATAAAACACACATCTTATAGACACACAGCATTTTATTTGTATATAATCCGCACCCTTCAAAGACATCAAAGATACAACGTCTTTTTGGGAGATGATATGGCAGTTGATACATCAAAAATAAAGCAGCCAAGCTTAATTACAGCAATTGGAATAGGCATTGGATGCATGATCGGTAGCGGATGGCTTTTTGCCGCATACTACGCGTCAAAATATGCTGGACCAGCTGCATATATATCATGGTTTATAGGTGCAGGGCTCACATTAATACTTGCTTTATTGCTAGCTGAAATTGCTTGTATGTATAACAAAGAACGTTCCTTTTTCTCACGCCTATTTAACATTAGCCATAAGAATCAAGATTTCGGATTTGTCATTGCCATATCAGGTTGGTTAGGCGTAGTTGTAACGATTCCATCAGAAGCATCTGCTACAATCCAATACTTGAGCACAGCTTTTCCTTCATTGACAACATACATATACTCCAACAATGACTTAACTTGGTTTGGTATTGCTTCAGTCGCTGGACTAATGCTTATTTATATGCTTGTAAACTATTGGGGTATTCGCTTTTTAGCTAAAGTGAACAATGCTATTACGGTGTTTAAAATCATCATCCCAATTATGACAGCAATTATATTAATTGTTGCAGGATTTCATACCAGTAACTTTTCTTCACAAGGTTTTGCACCCAATGGCTTTGGTAAAGCGATTACCGCTGTTGTAGACAGTGGTATATTTTATGCCTTCTATGGTTTTGGTATGATCGCGATATTTAGTTCTGAGCTTAAAAATCCAAGTAAAAATATACCAATTGCATTAATAACATCCGTCGTACTTGTCTTAATTATATATTTATTACTTCAAACCGCATTCATCGGGGCATTACCTGTTGATATGGTTGCTAAAGGCTGGTCTAATTTAGACTTTACTTCACCATTAGTTCAAGTTTTATTGTTATTTCAAATCAATATCTTGGCATTATGGGCAACCATTTTGTACGTTGACGCAGGTGTTAGCCCTTCTGGAACAGGCATTATTTATGCTGGTTCAGCATCACGTATGCTAACCGGTATGGCAAAAGATAAACAGGCCCCTGCTTTTTTTGATAAAATCCATCCTATTCATAACCTTTCACAACGCTCATTAGTATTTACCATACTAGTATGTATCGGGATTGTGATATTCTTTAAAAATTGGCAGGAGATTATGATCGTTGTAACCGTATTCCAGTTACTTTCTTGTATGGCTATTCCAGTTTCATTTACAAAACTTCGTAAAAGCGAACCAAATAAAACGCGTGATTTTAAAGTGCGTGGCGGCGTTGTTTTAAGCTATTTTATATTCATCATTGTTACCTATCTACTTGCACAAGCAAGTACAGATGCATTATGGTTAAGCTTAATTCTACATGCTGTATTTTTCTTATTTTATGGCGCATCATACTATAAAGGAAACCCAACTAAAGTCTTACGTTCTTTAGCCTCATCGTATAGTATCTTTGTTTATTTAGGTTTCTCTGTCATATTTGGCTACTTCCACGAATACGATATACTCACAACTTTTTGGGGAATTGCATTATTTATCATATTAACTAGCATAAATTATTACTTATTAATTAATCAGAAAAGCTATAATCCTCAAAGATAAGTTGAATAACCCTTCTACAACTTATAAATTTTAGCCAACTCAAATTTTTCTAGAGCAAGCGACTCTAAAATAATTTATATATAATTTACATAAGTAAATACATATGAGGAAAGTCACTTGAAAAATATTTTAATTAAATCAATAGCCGGTTTATCTACAATTATGTTAGTTGGTTGTAGTGCGATACCTCTCAGCCCTAATGCAGAGCTGGTACTTATTTCACCTGATAAACCAGACTCGAACTGTAAATTTTTGGGACAAGTACAGGGCGCTCAAGGCGGTGCATTTTCAGGGCCATTTACCTCAAACGTAAATTTAAATAATGGTGCGATGAATGATTTAAGAAATAAAACTGCCGCTAAAGGTGGTAATTATGTTCAGCTATTAACAAATAGATCGGCTAATACCATCAGCGGAGGATCAGGGGTTAATGGAGGAGGAATGAGTGGTGAACAAACAAGCACGTATTTAAATGGTAATGCTTATAAATGCCCAGACAATAATTAAAATTAAGCTGCTATTTCAGAGCTAGCAACATGTTGGTGGATTTTCTTGAGCGCATCAAACTGAATTTGGCGACAACGCTCACGACTAACTTTTAACTCACGACCACATTCATCTAACGAATGGGTATCATAACCATTAAGCCCATATCTCATCATTAAAACTTTCTTTTGATTCTCATTCAATATATCTAACCATTGATTGATTAACTTTTTGACACTCGACTCT
The DNA here is from genome assembly GCA_028355575.1 of Francisellaceae bacterium. GTDB lineage: Bacteria > Pseudomonadota > Gammaproteobacteria > Francisellales > Francisellaceae > CAJXRW01. The sequence continues at coordinate 3,487 of JAOMSY010000056.1, forward strand.
TCAGCCATACTAACGGGTGTTTGAATGTTATCATCAGAAACTGAGTGAGTATAAATATTATCGTGAACCTCAGTTAGTTCATCTAAAGAGCAAGAATCTTTAGTTTGATTAATTAAAAAGCGGATATCTTCAATTGGGCGGTCTAAAAATTCAGCTACCGCTTCTGGGCTTGGTGCTTGACCAATTTCTTCAGTTAGTTGAGTAACGGCTTTGTTATATGTATTTAAATCTTTTAGTACGTGAACTGGAATTCTAATGGTGCGATTATGATTCATAATGGCTCGTTCAATACTTTGCCTAATCCACCAAACAGCATAGGTTGAAAAACGCCAACCTAAATCAGGATTGAAACCCTCTACTGCTCTTATTAGTCCTAAATTACCTTCTGCAACTAAATCTAAAAATGTCATTGCTCCTTTAGGTTTATATGGTTTGGCTACTTTTATGACTAGGCGCAAATTTTTCTCAACCATTTTATTAAATGCCGCTCTACTACCAGCTTGGCAAGCTCGTGCACATTCAATTTCTTCTTCCTTTGTCATCAAATCGTGAATACCTGCTGTATGTAAATAATGCTCAGTAGCACACATACTTTCTTGTAAATTAGAAGGGCTTTCAGATACTTTGGTACTTTCTCCAGACATACAAATTCCTTTTTGTTTATGAAGCACGAGATACCTAAAATACAACATTTTATTTATTTTGCATATGGCGAATATCTATATGATATGTAAGATATTTTATCATACCTAGTTAATAAACAGATTTAACTAAGGCATTTAACCCATCAGAGATCGATTTGTATTTAGCAGTAAAGTACCAGAACATTCAAAAATAAAGATGCATAAAGAAGGTTAAAATTTAGTAATTCTACGTGCTGTCCATTAAATGCTAATGAGAAAAATAGTAATACATATCTAACAACGATAAGTAATATAGCGTTCTATGCAGTTAGATAAACTTTTATACAAGCCCCAGGTACTAACGTAATTATGCCAATTTCCTTAGATTAAACTTTGACTTAGATAATTTGCATAGACCCTATAATTGAATAGTATAAATTTTCAAGTCAAACTTCGTTATAAAAAGGTTTTATATACCTTGAAATAATTAAATTGTTTATAATAAAAACTAATTTTCTTAAGGCAAAGGTATTTAATTTGAGCGTTACTAGAGAAAAAATACACACTAGAAAGATAATCGCAGACGGGTTTCGCCGTAGTGATGGCTTGTACGAATTAGAAGCAAGTATATCAGACTGTAAACATTACGAATTTCATAATGACAATATTGGTAAGGTAAAACCTGGGCAGTTTTTTCATAATATGAAAATTATTATCGTATTAGATACCTCTTTAACTATTATCGACATAAAAGCTCAAACTTTGGCCTCACCATTCGCTATGTGCCCAAAAATCACCGCCAATTATGAAAAACTAAAAGGGATAAAAATTGGGCCAGGCTGGTCTCGATCTGTTAAGAAAGTTGTTGGAACAACCAGTGGCTGTACTCATATTACAGAACTATTACTTTACATTGGTACCGTTGCCATTCAAACCATATACAGCGACAAGCAAAACAAAAAGACAAGCTCAGAGAGCAGTAAAAGTAATTTCGGTAAAGGATTAATCAACTCATGCCACGCCTGGTCAGAAAGCTCACCAGTCACTAAAAAATATTTCCCTGAATTTTATAAAAAAGACAATTAATTTTTAAATCCTGTGCAGTTGCAAGAGATAAAGATATCGTCTTTCTTGGTAGTAATGTTACAGTAAATTGGATTATCGGTACCAAGTTGAAATTTATTACTACTATCAATAGCATTACCGCTTTGACTAACATTTAGACTACCGTCTTTTTTAACAACACTAATGATAACGGAATTAGAACTATCAATTTCTTGGTGGTCCAGGAAAAGAATACCTAGTTTAAATAAGGTTTCTGTACTGTTTGCGCCTCCGTTAGATGTATAATTCATCACTTCCGTATAGTTGTCAGTATCATCAAGCTTGGCTCCGTTAACAGATGTATCGCTATTTTTTTTCTGATTTCCGTATATTATCAGAGGCCAATTGATATTTTCTACGAATATGTTTTGCCCATCCTCCGAGTTCTGATTTTGCTGATAGATATAGTCAGAATTAACAGTTTTAGAAAACTGTAATTTAATATCCTTATCATCACTAACTCTAAACACACATTTCAGTTGATTTGCCAGGGTATTTGAATAGTTAATACATTGACTATCAAACTTAAAAAAAACAGAGCCACTATTTGCTGTAACAAAAACTGGTACAGCTAAAAACCCTAATAATATGGCGCCAATCTGTTTAGATAAGCTCAATTACTCTACTCCATACTGTGCTTTAAGTTTATGTATATAAGCTTGATCGTTTAATACTTTTTCAAGCTGCTCATTAAATAAAACAATAACAGACTCATCTATACTTATATTAAAACCGACACTCTGTTTTGTTTCAGGTAAATTGTAAACAAGAATTATGTTATCCTTTAAGACTTCAGAAGACTTAGATAGCTCATTTATGACAGGCTCGCTAAACGCCATACACGCAATGCGGCCAGCAGCAACGTGTTCAACTGCAATTTCAATAGAATTTAGAACAATAATGTTCTTAGCAGGAATACCTATATCTCGCAAAAAATTTATATTAACATCCTGTTTTTCTACTGCGAATTTATATTTATTATAATCTTTGCTTGTTAAAGATTTAAGCCCAATGGCCTTGTTGCAGTAAATAGCATTTTTTGATTTAGTTAATTCGTGTGAAAAGTGAAACTGCTTCTCACGTGCTGGCGTTTCACTAATCAAAAATAATGCAGAAGAGTTTTTACTTATTAGCGTTAGCATATAAGCCATATCCCATACTTTTAATCGAATATCAGGCTTACTCAAGCCAAGGTTTTCAAAGACTTTTTCAACAATATCTACAGCATAACCTTTTAATTCACCTTGATCATTTTCGTATGTAAATGGAGGAAAGCTTTCTGTATAAAATGTAATATGCTGAAGAACTTCTTTTGATGAATCAAGTTTATTATCTTCAGCGTATGCAGATGAAAATATAATCCACGTGAAAATTATTAAGAAAAACTGGCGCACAAACAGAGCCTAGCGTAGTAGTTTTACATACAAAAAGTATAGTGAATAAAATAAAATGTAGACAACTATAGGCTAACATAATTAAGTAAAATTGATATGTTAGCTTTTACCATTACCCGCAGCGATTCCTTTCTGAGCACCACTCACACCAGAAGTATTTCCAGAATAATACTCACCATCATGCTCTGTGATGGCATTGATACCACTGTTTATATGACCGTCTAACCAACGTAGTGTAACATGTTTAAACTCAGCATCATCTGCATCATAACGAATGGCAGCTTCAGCGCGAACTGGTTTTTGAGTTTTCAAAGGAGCGCCAAAGTCATCTAGCCCAACTTTATATTCACCCGGGAAGTAAGAATAAATACCCATACCCTGTCCTTTAAATCCAGTTGCATTCTCAGTTATATATAATGATGGACAAGCCTCATAATTTTTACCTGATTCTCCAGGTGCATTACAGGTAACACCCTTCACACCGTCACCATTACCTTGAGGTGTTAAATATGGAATTTCTGATTGATAGAAGTTAATACGACCATTTTTACCATTCCATACTGTTTGATAATTATTAAAATGCTCAACAAATAAGCCATTCATGTGAACATTATCACCATTTACGATGAGACCATGCTGACCATAATCCTTATCCCAATCAACTAGATGATGATATGCGGTCGTCACTTCATGAGTATTTTCCCATGTTACATAGTCGTGATCTGCACGCCACAACCATAAGTTTTGTCCAATAACATTATTTGCATTCACTTCGATACACGCAAAGACCTCAGGTGAATCTTGATTCTCAAAGACTCTAGCTATACGACAATTTGCATCTTGAAGCACAGTTGGATTTGTTACTGAGCCTTGGCCTATTTCACCTACAGTAAGCAGCACATTATTACGATCATCTTTTGAATTCTGGCTACCAGCTTCGAAAGTAACACCAGCAATTCTCACGCCATCACTACCAGTCTGCATACATCCAGAAGGATTATCACAAACTAATGATGGAATGCCGATTCCAAGCACGGTCTTATTATTCGGTACTTGGATTTTATCTTGTATTTGATAAATACCAGGCATAACCACTAAGCCTTTTTTACCATTTGATAAGGCTTGATTAATTGTAGCTACATCATTTGCAGAAACAGTTACAACATCTTGCCCTTCTGGCATAGTCAATAACACATAGTCATTTAGTGAATCTGAGCTATCGCCTTGTTTCACTTTCCACTGGTTATTATCTTTAACCAGTCTAGGTTTTTTCATGTTAACTGCTTCATCTTGTGAAACCTGAGTTAAAGGTGCCATTAACCATGGATTAACAATTTGATTTGAGTCTTCCATTTCACCAATAAAAGGTGGAAATTCACCACTCTCATTGTGAATCGTTGTATTCCATAAATCTGATTGCACCACTTCAGCCCATACGTTGAAGAAATTAAATTGCTGTTGCGCTCCGCCTATAATATGCCCATCTACAACCGATTCAGACAAAAATCCGCCACTGGCATTGCCACATGGTTTATAAGCATATTGAGTACCAGGATTTTTCAATTGCGTATCCCAATCACATAATACGAGCGTGCCATTTTTAATGTGTAGATTTCTTAATGGCGATGCCTGTGATATTGCGACTCTTAACTGTCCATTGTTATTAGAAAACGGGACATCATAGGTCATGCTTGACATACTTCTCCAAAAATTATTAAGCGCTCCTAATGTTTCACATTTCTCAGGAATATTATTTGGATCACTTACATCACACTCATTTAATGCATTTATTCCAGGAGATAACACGACATTCGCACGGTCATTATCAACACCCATAATTTCAGTGTAGTAATTCAGTTTGAATGGTGATGACATTGCATAATTACCTGGCTCTACAAGAACCGCGTAACGACTTGATGTCCAATGACCTGTCTGGCCAGGGATAGATCCATCTTGATTACCACCAATTTGTGTTCCCAATTTCCATAGTTTATCAGCGCCATCCTTTGCGGTGACTAAATAAGTACCCGTGGTACAGTTGTCACTAGCGCCATTTAAAGGTGACTCACACTGGTCTGGTGACTTCAACA
>JAOMSY010000057.1 GCA_028355575.1 Francisellaceae bacterium
GCACAATTAGAACGTGATTTGATCTCTGAACGTACAAAAGCTGGCTTAAAGGCAGCAAGAGAGCGTGGCAGAAAACCAGGTCGCAAGAAAGGCATGTCTGATGAGCTTAAACTTAAGTGCGAGTCTGTTTATGCAATCTACCAAAGCAGTGATAGCGAATCAGTTGAGAAATTATGTAAACGCTTCAATCTACAAAAATCTTCATTCTATCGATGGAAAGTAGATTATATTGATAGCAAACCTGAACAACAAATAGATGCTTTTGCGATAAGGTAAAATATGAAAAAAGAGAATTTAAGTCCCAATGCGATAAAAGCAGAAATGGAAAAAAGCAAACCAGAACACGCAAAAAATATTACATCTAAACTTATAGCTCATCTAGCTAAACTTGGCATCTCATTTCTTGATCCAACTTGGACATCCACAAGCATTGAGACTGCAAACACAACTGAAACCATAGCATCTATTGCATCATATAAATCAAATAAAAATATAAATTTATTTTCAACATATTTAGATCAATATACAGAAACATTACTAAACTCTAGCCATGGACACCGTTATCACTTCCAAAACATAACAACCAAAGATCAGGCTAAAAAGTATATCGACCTATATCATCAAGTCATAACTAAAACAATACAGCAATATCATGATGTTATGATAAAGGCTAATGCTTTATTTTGTTCAAAGATACTAATAAAAGGGATCCACGATCCTGATTATGAAAACTGGGATTTTTACTTACACACATTAAACTCATTAACTTATAAAGAATTAGCAATTCTATTTATTGCCGGTGATAAGAACCTAACTGACAAATTACCTTCAGAAAGCATTGAAAAAATTTTTAATATATATAGCGGTAAAACTATTACGATACTGAATGAGCTACAAAAGCTAGATAATAATTTTTTAATACTTCACCTTAATGAAGAGCTTGAAGCATATGGAAATAGTGACACATTTAATGAAAATGATTTTGAAAAATTACCAACCTGTGAATATGCAATTCCTAATAAAATCAGACTATCACCTGTTGCAAGTAAGCTTATAAGTCATGTTAAAGAGTTAGGCTCTGATGCTATATTTAAAGAAGTAATATCGAATACAATGTTAGAACTTGGTTGCACACATAGGCATTAAATATTAATACATGACATATTTTGTAGATTATACGCAATGTGTTATGCTAAAGGTCATTAGTTGAAAAACTAACACCTGAAAAAACAGACAACAACCTTTCTAGCTTTAGTTTATTTTCTGGTTCCTTACTGAATACAACCAGCCACTCATAGGCGCCAGCACATATTTCATTGCAAAATGATGCTATATCTATTTGCAAAACACTATTTATTTTGCGTATATGAGGATGCCCTACAGTAAAGAAAAACTTCTCATGTACCTTTTTAGATTTTTGGTGTTTTATATTTAGTGTACCTTCATGCAATACAGAACACCTCAGCGCATACATATCATTACCATTTAAAAATATATGTTCCTTATGGTCTGCTCCGACACTATGAATGTAGTACTTAGAGAGATATTTATCGAACCATTCAATATATTTGGCTTTCGAAGTTTTCCCATCAGAGGACTCAAGTCGCGCACAAATATCTGGCAAAGTAATTGCCAAATAAAGCGCAGATATGTAATTTTCACTTTCTAGTGAATCTTTGACGGCTTTAATTAAATGATTCATAGATGAATTCTTCTGCATAACGCTCACAACAGCGGAAAATTGCGAGCGTAGCGGGTAATTTTTCCGACTGCTTGCGTTTGTTATGCACATGACTGATAAACACTACTTTAATACCTTATTGACAGTATTAAATAGCTTATCCCACTGAGAAATTTCTTCAGCGCTTAAATTGTCCGTTGTATGATTTTGTGTCCATCGAATGTAGGCCTTTGCCAGTTTGTACTTTGAAAATTCTTCTATCTCCTTAGAGAACAGTTCAACAACAGGTCTATTTGATTGAGTGATCACTTTCTCTGTAAGGTCTACTCCATATTCTGATTTGACAATCGACGCTAATGTAATCCTAAGCAAATCTTCTATTTCCGCTTTACCTACATCACAGTAATCTTTTGTTCTCAAAATATTTTTGTTTCCGAGAGCGTGAACAAGGTTTTCCTGTTGCGCAGCTTGATCGCCTGCACTATCGGCATCCAGCAATGCGGCAACTTTCAGTTTATGGGAATGAAGTATTGTTGCGTAATAAACTACCTTTCCTGCCGTATTGGCAAATACCAGCGCAACCTTGTCATTTACAGATGGTCTTCCTGCATCTTTGAATAGTGCAGACGTAGCCTCGATATACCAATAATCTGTTATTCCCTCTAAGATCAAATTTCGTTGTTGTGAAAAAAGGCTATTGGCGAGATCATAGCCGAGCGCCTCTTGTAGCGGAAGCATTCCAGCTGGATCTTCTGATGACAAAGTTGTGTGGACTGTTGTTCCAACCTCTCGGTTTTTCATTTCAACGACACGAACAATATCTAGTTCGTCAGGTCCAACGAGAAAAGGAGAGTGCGTTGAGAATATAGTCTGATTACCTTCAGCTAATCGAGAGATTGTTTCTCTAAAATCTCTTTGCTTGAGCGCATGCAGACTCATACCTGGCTCATCAAGAAGCAAAACTGCGTTCTTATGCTTATCCATTGCCTCCGAAAAAAATACTACAAAAAATGACACCAGCCACTGAAAACCTTCTGATCTTTGATCAAGCTCTACATCTACTCCAAGGTCATCTTCAACAACTACCTTTAAATATTGCCCGTCAGCAGTAACTTTCAGCTTATCTGCTTCCGGTCGATCAGGGTTCGGCATCCATACCGATCTAATTTCTTTCGTAAGTCTTACGCTCGCAGCATTTAATTGATATGTCCTAGAATCAAGCTTATCTCGGTAAATTTTTAGGGCATTGGTATCATTTATATTCGGACTTGGAGTTGAGCCTAATGTTGCTAATTCCCGAGGCGTGAAACCAAGCAGTTTGAGCAAGCACAAGTTACCATAATCATAATACTTGTCATCTAACAAGTTACCTTCAACTCGTTGCGCAAGATGCTCTAAATGAATAGAAGGTTTCACGTTAAAATAGTTGTTAAACAGAATAAATACTGGCGTTCGTTTCTCCAGTATATTAAGAACCTTATCGTACCCTTCGTTGAACTTGGCAAGTGAAACAAGTTCATCATGTCTTTTTTCTTCTGTTTCGTTTTCTTCGTCTACGAACTCAAGATTATCATCCAGCCAACGGGAAAGTGCTTTCGCTTTATCACCTGAAATAAGTGTATTGTCGCTCCAACTGGAAGTAAGTTCTTCTAAAGATATTGATGGCTTAACTCCAGCTTCCTCATCTGGAATTTTTGCATGTTGCTTGTCCATATGGGACGCCAGGCGTTTTAAACTTTTACTAAGATCGTTATATTTCTTTTTTTCAGGAGCGTTGACTAAGGTATGGTACACTTTGTTATCTAGGTTGCGATTCAATTTATATTCGCACTGGCGGTATTCAGATGGAATCTGCGATTTATCATCACCCTCAAGTTCAAAATACCCGGTAACGACGGTAACGTCCTCCGGACTAATTTGTTTTGTTGTAATTTCATTATACTTGGATCGCGGATAGTCCCTGAGAGCATCAAATCCTTCTACACCCTCAGGTCTATTTAATTGCTGGAGCGCTCGAAGGAGAACAGTTTTTCCAGATTCATTGGGGCCAACTAATATAGTTTTCAAAGACTCAACATCAAACACACCTGAATCTGTCACACTGCGATAGTTTTCAACTCTAGCTCTTCGTAGTCTCATATTCCTTCCTGAATTTTATAATTTGTTCTAATTGAATGAGATGGTCGCTTCAAGCACATAACAATTAATGATTAACACAATCATATTGATAACCCCATTATTCACTCATAAATCAACCTATTTTAACCATAGTATCAATTATAAGAGTAATGGTTAATCAATTTTACCTAAATAACATTGGCCTATAATGATATACACACTCTCACTAGTAGCTTTATATCCTATCAGTTCAAGTTGAAATATGTAGCACATGACGTATTCTTCATATTATACGCAATGTGTATCGAAAGAGCTTATGGGTTAATTTTCTACACTGTTTGAGCATATTATTTACATTTATTGTTTAATATATCAATTGCCATATTACCTGTTGGTTTAAAATTAGTTAAATTAATGCCGCCTGTCGTAATAATTAAAAACCCTAACAAGTAAATTATGAGATCATAATTTACCTAAATAACATATACTTTTGAAATCTGGTGATATCACCTTCTGAAAACGACAGTTACTACAAACAAAATACTGTATAAGATACTCATCAAATGGATTTATTAGAGGAAAACCTTATTCTATAGCCTTTGTTAATGGTTTTTCGGTATTAATAATACACCTAAAATGCAAATCTACTGTGGAATTTTGATCAGGCGCAACAGCAAAGCTAGATCTCAGCGTATTACCCTCTAATAGCTTTTTAGTCATTTCTGGACCAGGATAATGTGTGCCGCCTGCGATTACGTTACCCAAGTCACCAGACACCTTAAAATATCCACCATTATTTTTAGACAGCTTGGTCATAGACCACTGCCAACCATTACCAAATATCTGATGGATACCAATAGAATTCACCGGGCTTTCATTAACTGGTATAGCAGTTGTTAAACTTCTAGGGGCTGCTATAGCAGGAAAGTTTACGCCTAACTCCAACTTGTTGTTATCAGTCGGGTATGCCCAATTCTTTCCCCGTGAGGTGGCAGCATATAGCCACTGGCCATACTGAGGTAATGTCACATCCAAATCTGTTAACTTACCCATCCATTTACAAAACCCTTGGGCACTGTCATATGTCGCCTTTGCAGGATACAAGCCATTATAAATATCTCTACGCAATCTTGCCTTACCCTCTCCTTTAACAAAACCATCATTCCATTGCCCTGTTGCTTTCAAGTAAGCATTATATTCTTGGTAAGGAACAAGATACTTACCCATATAAAACCCTTTCATAGCAACCGTAGCAGGTGGTTCAATATCTAACTTGAACTCACCACCAGCAACATATACTTGGTCTTTTAAAAACTCTTCTGCTGCTTGTTTTGGGGTGTAATCTGTATAGTTCTTGGCGTAGCATACTTCAACTTTACTACCCCATATTTCATCTGTGTAATGATGCTCACAGGTCAACTTTGCATAGCTAATACTATTAATTACCAACCCGAAAATTATTACTAATTTCTTCATCTTAACCCCCTTATAAAACTAAGTTTGGTTGCTGCATTCTACTTGCAAACAGCTGCTTATCGCTATTTGATAAATTATAAGCCTGAGCAACATCAAAACTATTATCAGCAATAAAGACCGTATTCTTCGCAACCCAAGCTAAACACTGATAAGCAGCCAGTAAATCATTCTTGATTGGCTCATTAGTTGAATTTAAAATCTGAGCTTTCGTTATATTTAATACACGAACATATTGCGCCCTTATTTTCTCAATCACGTTAATATTTTTATGATTATTGGTAATCAATTGTTTTGCACCCTGGGAAGCAGGAATAGATTTTGGTTTTTGACTATCAACCATATTCGTTAACACTTGTAAAAACTCAGTGGCATTATTAATTGACGATAAAACCGCAACCATCGCTTCTGGAACTTGCGGAGCTTGTTGCTCATATAAAATTGGGTCAAAACACGATAAATGGTATAACAAATTCCCCTTAGCAGTTGGTGTCGAACCCTCAATAATAGCATGATCACTTGCAAGAATATGATCTGCTAATTCTGTTTCAGCCTTCATTCTAGCCAACCTTTCACTCATAGTAAGACTAAAAGTAGCAATCATATCCTCAATTTTACCAAATCCAGAGCGAATATTTTCAGATACAACCTGACCTGCTTTAACTAAGCTTTCTAATTTCTCACCAGTCCAAATCGCCACCACAATCAACTGCGATAAGGTTTGATAGGCTAGTTTATCCATTAAGGTTGATAGCAACTGCTCAACGTTAAAGTTAGTTAGTAACAACTGCTCATATAAAAACAATAACATTTCTTTAATGGCTTCTGTGCCAATCACGCAAGCAAAAGAACCACGCCAACCAGCACCAAAACACATTTGAGCACTTAACGAAAAAGTAAACTGACCTTTGTTTTTATCATAGCCAACATAATAAGCCCCATGAAATCCTGCACCCACATCCGCATTGATCGTATAGGTTAATTTGGTTAAGGTTTTCATACCTGCAAGCTTGCTAGCAGTGGAACCAACATATTTCGCAACACCCGGGTTATCCGAATTGATAGAAGCTAGATCAATAACGTATTTATAGCCATTCCAAGAATTCGCTTTACCCCATTGAATTTCACCTGTTAAAGCACAACCTGCTTCGACCCCTGCAAAACTACCAACACCACCACTGGCATTCATCGATCCTTTGATTAAATTTGCTTTGGCATCTGGATCGACGCGACCTACTTTTTGTTTGATGTAATCGGTAACTGCATCTTGAGAAATAATGGCATTTGAACTCAATAGCGTACTAACACCAGCATAACCCATTAATTCCATTTCAATAGATAATAAAAAAACACCTAAACTAATCCGCTCATTGCCATTTTGTAGGATAATCTCAACGCCGTTATTATTAGGGAAATGCCCATTTGCTTTCGCGACACCACGAAATGCATCTAAATCAGAAGTTAGATTCTCGCCAAAACCCACACTGCGTAATTTTGCATCATAACCATAGTAAGTCGATGCTTGAGCAGAGTAACGCAACATAGCAGCTTCAGCACTGGCATTCATATTCATAAAGTTATCACCATTGGCAAACTCATGATTTAATTCAGCTAAAGTCCCATTTATTTTCTCATGCAATTCGTACTTGTAATCATCTGGTTCAAACTCAACACCTTGCGCCATCATTCCTCGTTTTAACTCTGAAAAAGTTAATGGTCTAAGACTGGTGGTGTCACTATCTGAAACCGTTGTACCACCAAAATCTGAAGTACTAATACTTGTCTTCGCAGTACGCAACATGGAACGACGCTGCCCTGTTGCTTTTTCAAAGGTGTAATCATCTTCACCACCAATCGAGATCGCCACACCTGCTAATTTTTCGCGAATGCTTTCGTAGGCCTTCTTGCTTAAATACTGCCAAGGGTAAACTGATTTCTTAAAATAAGATTTAGAAACCCCTGAATACTTTGGATGGTTTAGAATAAGTAGTTCTTTTAAATCATCGGTATTAACACAAGGGTCTAACAAACCAATTAATTCTTTGCGCTTTTGTTCTAAATCCGTATCGTCTTTTGTTTCCCTATCAGGATATACCTGTGGTTCTAAGTAACCACCTACCCCTGTTGTCTCTGCAAACTGACTCGCTTGATCAATACCTTGTTGCAATGCCTGTATTTGTGCTTCTAAACCTTTCGCAGCACTAACATAACTTGCCATTTGACTGTCATAACGTGCTTGTGCTTCGGGGGTGATAACAACCTTGCCACTTTCATCTGTCGTGCTATCAGGGCCATGTGTGTTTAAATAATTAATACCATTTTGCTGATAGCCTAATTGCTCTTTTGCTGTTTCTTGCTTTGCTTTCAAATCGGCAATTTGTTGCTCATAAGCTAGCTTTCTCTGCTCACCAGATTGATTCTCAAACGCTTCTTGTTTACTACCAGATTTAGCATGATCACCCGTAATATCCCAAGTCTGATCTGAGATTTCACGATTTCTAGCAATAATCGCGTCCTCATAGTCTTCTATGGGTTTTTGGAAAGCTTCTACCGCTTCAAGCATTTGATTAAGTTGGTTTTCATCAAGTAAATAAAACTCACCAGCAGATGGATCATAAAAGGAACTAATATATTTCGGAAGTACTGGTAAAGGACAGTCATAGCGACGGATAGGTCGCATCTTGCTATCATCTTTTGGTCTTTCTTTTAACGGTGGTAACTTCCAAGACTCGTGCCAAGGAACATCACTACATTCATCAGACATAATAAGAACAATTTTTTAGATATATATTTATTTTAGCTAAACAGTTCAGAATGACTACCAATAGCGACTAAAACCAACATATCTTGTTCAATTTTGAAGTACGTTAGCAGATCACCAGGGAATTGGCGGTGCCACGTAATGTATTTTTATGCAACTATGAATAGTTGCATAATCATTATATGTCTTATATGATAATAATCATACAGTACGAAT
>JAOMSY010000058.1 GCA_028355575.1 Francisellaceae bacterium
GATTTAATATCAAATAGCTCTAACATAACGCTGTCGCAGCTAGAAAGGCCTGTATCCACATTCCAATGCCAGGTACCCATATCTGCGCTTTTTAAAGTCAGATGATACTGTTCGAGTGTAGTGTTTAAAGCAATCTCTTTTTCTTTAAGCGTAATGAGTGTCTTTTTAAAGTCCTTGTTTTTTCTATAAAGTTTTTGCCATAGTGACACGCATAGTCCAGCCAAAATTGAAAATATAACACCTAAAAAGATAAAGAGTAATGTGGTGCTGGTATATTCTGCGTCGAAGAAATTATTTTCAAGCAGATAAATATTAAAACCGACAGTAAGACCAAATATGTTGAGTTTGAATGAATCAATCTTTTCAATGTACACACTTTTATACGGCATATTTGTATAGAATGATTGATTACCCTGGGTGAGCTCTAGTCCATAGTTTTTAGTAGTAGTATTGTTTTCCCATATAGCGTTGAGAATGGTGTCTATATTTATAATGCTCAATAAATTCAATGCGTTATCTGTAATACAAAAATGGTCAGGAATTAGCGATAACGAGATGTCAGTTGGAGTTGAATTGTTTTTATCATTAAGGCTTTCCCTGCATTGTTTAATTAGCATTTCTGAAGCATTTTGACTAATAGAACCGCGTTTGTAAGTGATGGGAAGTAAGTTATAATTTGATTTAGGGATTTCAATTATTTCAATAAATTTAATATCATCAATGTAATTTTTGGTGTCTTGATTTAAATTGCTCCTAGTCTGATAAGTTCCAGAATTGATGCGTGAATAGAGCCGTCTAATGGCATTAATATCTCCAGTTAATATGCCTTGTATTTTCTCAGCGATAAATAGTTTGTCCCGTTGAATGTTATTCAAACTACGATCATATTCAAATGAAATGAATGCAAAGTAAAATAGAGTAAAAAATAGTAAAAACGAACAACTTATGACAATCGGTAAAAATGCACCAAAATATTTTTTGATTGTATTGCCATCTTCCCATAATAGTAAAAGGGACATGATTGAAATAGCTATGAAGCAGAGGGATGTATGGATCGCCATGCCTGTATCACTTCCCCAGCTATATGTTGGGATAATATTTGTGATATATCCGAATAGGGATGTTAAGGCAATGATTCCAATGAGTAGGCTGCAAACAAAACACGCGGTTGAACAATATTTTTTAGTGATTTCAGGGTAAGAAAAAGCAAAGACATTAAGTCCGGTTAATATAAAACAAATTGCGGTATTGGGTGGCATTCTGCCTGGGTAGCTAGGTGCGTCTATATAAAATGGATCAATGAACAGAGTATCTATATATAAGTGAAATGAATGAATATATTGTATAAATGTGATAAAGCTGAATGTGACTAAGCATATTCCCAAAATACTGGCGAATATTCGATATTTAATAATCGTAAGGTATGCGAAACCAGCAATTAAAAAACAGAAAGCGGTATTAAATTGCATAGGTGGTGCATCAGGAACAATCTGTACAATGTTTGTTTGTTCATATATCCAACCACACATTACCACCAGACTAATTAAAATTATCAAGCTCGACACGAGCAAATGCACTAGGCGTAAATAACGACTAGGAATAAGCTCAGTATATGTGCCTTGATCTTTTAAATTTATAGCCATTAGGCAATTACACACTGGATATATATGAATAAGTGTATCTAAGACAGTTTTTAAAGCAAAATTGCGAGTAAATTAATATTTAACTATTTGAAATTATAAGTAAAATAGCAAAAATAAATAAAATTACGCCAAATATTTTCTCAAGCAAATAACTATAATTCAGAAAAGCAGACCTGATTTTTTTATGCCCAATGACAGTCGTAACAAAACTAAACCAGATGAGTGTAGAAAACACAAATATAAATATGGTTGCAACATAGTAGCTAACGTAAGGGTAGTCTTGCAAAAATAAAGGTAGAATGCTGATAAAGAACACCATAACTTTTGGGTTTGATAAGTTAGTTAAAAAGCCAGTTAACCATGCCGTCTTTTTATTACATTTTTTGCCCTCAGAAAGTTCATCTTTTGGGTTGGTTTTTTTAGCAGTTAAGCATTTAAAACTTAAGTAAAATAAAAAACAAGCACCAAAAATTGAAATAATTTGAATTAAATATTGGTGGTTCTGATGAATGGCACCTAAGCCAAATACACAAACAGAGGCATAAACCAGTATGCCACAAGCGATACCTAGGCTACATAAATAACCTGTTAGCCGCCCATGCTTTAATGTACTTCGCGTGACGATAAAAAAATCAGGCCCTGGTAAAGATACAGCAATCATTTGAATGCAAAGTAATGTGAATAAGGATGCAATCATATAACGCACTCGTCTAGTTTAATGGCTTATTTTAGATGATATTTATATAAAGAGAAACAGTTAAATTAAACCTGTATTAGATACACGATCTATCAAATGTGCTGACTTGCTTATAGGTGTATGTGTTACAGTGGATATAACGAAATATCTACAAGGATAGCAATATGAAAAAATTAACAATTGTACTTGGTTTAATTACTGTTTTATTAACATCAGTTGCTTCATTTGCCTGTTATGATATGTATTCAAGTTCTTCATTCAATGATCAACAAGTGTCTTGTAGTTCTCAGAGTTGCTTTATGGTTCATCAGGCGGCTAACATTGATGATGATGCTTAATCGATGAATTTATTTTTTAGAAAGATTCTTAAAAGATGATTGGATATTTTACATAAGGTATTTCTTTTTGTGTCCATAGTCTTAAAGCTAGTACCTTTCTGCTATTATTAATCAAAAATAAATAGTGCTTTTCTAGGTATGATATTTAAGTTGTTAAAGCTTAATATGTTAGTTATTGTCCTGCTATTGTCGGGATGTTCAATGTTTACTTCTTATCCTTCAAAAATGAAAGAGGTACGTGTTGACATGGTTGAAAATGAGCCTAAGGCAGCACAAACTGAATTTATAGATGAGTTTTCTGACAAGTTAGATGAAGGAGAATTAAATAATCTTGAGCTAGGGCGTTTGGCACAATTCAATGATGAACCTAAAAAGAGCCAAGAGATTTATGCTCATGTTATTAATACCCTTGCAGAACAAATGCTTAAGGCTGTCGTTCAATTCAAAAAAATATTTCAAAATGCTGAAGCGGTGGCTTTAAATGATAAGGTATTGCCATATTTGGTGCCCGATTATGAACAGACATTTGTTTATACCTATCAGTCTATCAATTATCTAAATCAAGATGATCTTACGAATGCATTAGTTTCAATACGCCAACTTTCTCAAGCTCAGGCATGGATTGCGCAACAGAAGAAGATAAATAAGGAATCACAGGAAGGTCTTAAAAACCGGTATAAAAATAATGGTGACCAAGGGTCAGAGTACACCAAGGCTAATGAATATCAGCAAATGTTAAAAACAGCTGATACTATAACAAATAGTTATGAAAATGGCTTTGGTTATTATTTGTCTAGTATTTTATATCAAGCTTTTGATAATGACTTTAATGACGCTTTTGTATCAATAAAAAATACTAAACGTTTGCTACCAGATAACCCATATGTTTCAGATACCTATGCTCAAATTGAAAAAGGATTTGATGGTTACCCGCCATTTGAAGAAGGACATGGGCGTTTAGTTATTCTTTATCAAGCTGGTTTTGTGGAACCCAAACGATCTTTTAATTTGCCAATATTTCTAGGTCCGCTTGGCGTGCAAAATATTTCATTACCCTATTATTCATCAAAAGGGTCTGAGCCTATTCCAGCAAATATCATTATTAAACAGAATGACCAGATTATTGATGATAAACAAACGGCTTTATTGGTAAATACCAAACTAATGGCGATAAAGTCATTAACAGAGCAATATCCAGCAATTGTTGCTCGAGAAGTATTCCGTATTATATTCAAGGCAAGCGCAACGTATGCTTTGTCCCGTCAAGAAGGAAATGCCGGCACTGTAGGCTGGTTGGTAGGCACTATTTACAGTGTTGCGACATCAGGTGCGGATTTAAGAAGTTGGTTATTATTACCAAGTAGCGTTCAATTATATGAAAAAGTATACCCTAATGGAGTATACAAATTTCAAATAGCCGGGAGAACGCAAGAGTTTAAAATTGAGCAGGGCAAAACCACATTGATACTAATTAACCATATAGGTCAATTTTTTCAGGTTAAATCACATTCAATATAATTATTGGTCAGCCGCGCCTTTGTCATTAATGCTTATTCCACTTTGACCTGTTTTACTATCGGGTGCATTAACAATATTTGATTCCCTTCCAGTGAGTAGGTCTTCGGTATCATTTGCAATGTTTCCAGGGCTGGCCTTTAATACAGTTACGTCTACAAAATTATTTTGAATAATATTTGATCTAACTGAATCGGGAGAAACATTTCTAGAAGTATATGGATCTTCTGTCCATGAAGAAGGAGGAAGTGGTTGAGTATGGATACTGCTAGATGTGTCGTTTGCCTTTAGGTTTAATTGTTCATTGTATTTTTCGTTATCAACAGGGTTGTCCGATTTAGGCACAACATAAATATCATCTGCGATACTATTGGTTGAGCCCAATAATAGCAATGTTGTTACAAGGGTTAAACTAAACTGTTTGAGATTAGACATTTTCTCATACCAAAGACTTATCCTTGTTAATAAGCGTATAGCAGAGAATGAAATATTGACATTATTTTTGATTTTTTATGTCGATGGCATTGAATATTTTAACAACAACCGGCCCTATAATATTTTGCGTAACAGAATAGATTGTTCCAACAAGTGCGGCCGTTGGGTTAAAAAACAATAGCGATAAAACGGTGGCTAAGCCAGAATCTAACATACCAAATTCAAACATAGCAGAACGCGTTGACGGTGTATCTAACTTAATGAATTTACTCATAATAAATGCAACTAAGAATGAATAAATGTTAAGTGCTAAGCAAATTAATATGATAATGGCTGGAAATGCGATTACCTTGGGTTGATTTATCGCGACAACAATAGCGACAATTAAGCAGACGCATATAATTGAGATAGATGGCAATACTTTTTTTACTTGGCTGATGCCTGAAATATATTTGTTTAAAAATTCCTACAACAATAGGTAATATAACAATCTCTAATGTTTTTATAAACATACCAAAGTAGGGAATATGTATTGTTTTATGGAGATATAGGTATAAGAGTGCTGGTATTGCAATAGGTGCAATAAGCGTACTAAGAATGGTTAAAGTAACTGTAAGTGCTAAATTCGAGCGAGTTAAAAATGAATAAATGTTTGCAACGGTTCCACCAGGGCAAGAACCCAGAATAACCAAACCTGCTGTTTCCATTGCATTTAAATTGAAAACCTTGCTGAGAATGAACGCGCCAATAGAAACAAAAATAAATTTTAAGGCAACTATGATAATGGTTTTGCCCTTAATGTCCCAAACAGGTTTAAAGTTTGCGCCATTAAGGTTAATGCCAATACCAAACATGACGATACCTAACAAATATGAAACAAGCGGTACTAGGGTGGCAAAAAATGAGTTGAAAACAAGACCCGCCGTTACAGCAAGGGCAATGAAGACAACGATATATTTTTCAATTATATTATTCATTCTTTCATATTCCATATGTGGGTATTTGCTAAAGTCTGCATTATATCTATTTGCTTCGATTAAGAATATTACATAACATTATTGTATGACACACAATCCCCATAATGGGTGGTAAAAACAGAGGTTTTATATTTTCAATTGAAATTACGTATTTTTCATTATTAAGCCTTATGTGGTTACGAACCTGGAATGTTGGATACAATCGTTCTGATGGTATACTCACTATTTTTACTATTGAATGAATCACCCGCATAGCACCATCATCATGGCATAAATCTAGATGCAACTGGCTATAATTAGGATCAGAAGATTTTGTTTTGTGAAGTATCTCCCATACAATAATATATTGATCCGTGTATATTCAGTTGCTTGCTAATTACCCAGCGAAAAGCGATTAAAGGCTTTACGCTTTCTTAAGTAAAATGTAGCTATGAACCAGACTTGACGATATGCTTGCCAAATTTATGATTAATGAGAGATTTTTAATGGTCTTCTTATGAGGTTAGAGGCTCAGGGGCGGACCAAACTTACTGTATTTCCAACCATATCCGTAAAAAATAGGTGCCCATTATGATATGCCAGTCCAGACAGTCCTTTCGCACCAGTTTCAATTATCCCATTGGGTTTACCATTCCAACTGAACTGATGAATTTTTCCAGTAGCGTAATCTGCGACATAGAATCCATTCTTCCCAGCTGTCATGCCAGAAGGTTGACTTAAAGTTCCGCTTGGTACCACATCCTCAACCACGGCCGCTTTGACTATCCCATAGTCTAGGAGAACTTCGCGAGGTTCAAGCCATTGCTCACCGGCAGCGGTAATCGCCTTGGAATTGCCTGACTTTGCAACCCATTCGGAAATTTCTTTAGGATCGTCTCCATCACTTATGTGTGGTACTTCGACCCACGAAACCACGCCAGATCCTTTATTGTATCGTTCAATAGCTCCGTTCGATGTCCAAGAACCGACTAGTGAAATATAATTTCCGCTGTCAATATCCAACCGACGCACTACTCCATGGCCAGTATCAGCATAGTAGAGCCAGTTTCCTTTTAAGATCATGCCGCTCGTAACGTCCTTAACTCTTTTATATGGGGCATCAATATACCTGTGAACCACACCATCACCATGAAAACCATTACCTTCTTGGTGATCGCGATTAAAATCGTACATTACAACATGATGATATCCTTTGCAGGTCCCATCGGTAAGTCCTCCACCACATCCATCAAGTACAAAGAAGGTATTCTTTTTTTGATGTACAATGCCGGTACTTAGTGGGCTTTCGTGAAGCATGTCCAGGTGACTACCCTCACGTGGGGGTACACATCGTGACACTTTATCATCCCAGTGCTCAGAAGATTGATTGCATTCGGCAGCACCAATTCCTGGTTGAGGCCAATCATCTAAATACTGCTTGTTCTGTCCAGCCTTTGCATATGTATCGGTATTGAAAAGTGTGGGTCCCATGAAATTATTATTCTTGAAACATTTGTTACGCTCGGGGTTTTTGTGGAAAGACATCTCCCGTAGCTCATTTTTTGAGTCGTTTGAAACCGCAAAGTGAATACCAGTATCGTCAAATGCAATCCCTGATGGGCGCGCCATGAAATGCTCACCATAGGCATCTTGAAGTGTCAATGCTTTCGGAGACTTGGTGGGTTGGGAAATGATGGTTATTGAATCATTCCCGTAGTTGGTGACCCAGAGTTCTTCAGATCCAGGGCGAAAAGCAAGGGATGACGGTTTATTAAGCCCTCCGTCTTGCAAAATAATAGTGGTGCTAGACAATGCTTGGACATTGTTGGTAAAAATTATAATGGCTCCTAATGCCGTCACTTGGGCGCTTCGGGAGAACGCATTGCATAGCTTATCTCGGAGCATCACCGTGTGGGCTTTTAGTTTATGAGTGAATATTGTTGCTTCCATTGTATGACTTACCTTTACTATTTATGACATTTTTCCTTGTTGTATTTCATTCTAGTTTAAATTTCCTTTGGTGCCAGTGGAACCTGAGAAACCGCTTAATGACTTGAATAGTCAATCCATTACCAAGAGGGTTAAGCAATATATCTGTTCAAATTCAATTAAAGACATTAGACGTTATTGTTTTAGATAAGAGACATCTTCTTATGGCTGATGAGAAAATAAAGATTTTATGTTAGCCGTTTAAATTACGTATTTTTCATTATTAAGCTTTATGTGGTTACGTTATAATAAATTCAGCTGAACTTTAAACGAATAAATATGATACCTGTATTACCTAAAGATAAAATTTCACCTGTATTAGAGGCTTTTACTAAAGCACTTAAAGATAAACAGTTTAAAGGTGATATTCAATTTGACCTTGGTGCTAGAATCGCTTGTTCTATGGATAATAGTATCTATCAAGTTGTACCTGAATGCGTACTATACCCGAAGAATAAGCAGGATATTTTACACGCCTTCCGAGTTGGTAATCAGACTCAATTTAAAGATTTAAAGTTCTCACCTCGTGGGGGTGGAACTGGTACAAATGGTCAGTCATTGTCGTCTGGCATCATTATTGATTGCTCAAGATATATGAATCAAATTCTAGAGGTAGATTCAGAACAAAAATGGGTGAAAGTCCAACCCGCGGTAGTATTAGACCAATTA
>JAOMSY010000059.1 GCA_028355575.1 Francisellaceae bacterium
TTTGGCGGTATCGTCGATGATATTATTCAATACATATATACAACATTAAACTCTATTCCTGGAATTTTGTTAATTGCAGCTTTGGCGTTGATGATGAATGTATTTATGTCTCAACATCCTGACTGGTTTGCATCATCGTTAGAAAGAGCAGATGTAAGACTTATTGCGTTATGTTTAATTTTAGGTGTTACGAATTGGACAGGTTTATGTCGGTTATTACGCGCAGAAACGCTTAAAATCCGAGAGCTAGATTATATTATGGCTGCAAAAGTTATGGGTGTTTCTCGATTCAAAATTATGCTGAAACATATATTACCGAATGTCATGTATCTGGTGATTATCTCTATTGCTATGGATTTTAGTGGTTTTATATTGGCTGAGAGCATTCTTTCGTATGTCGGGATTGGTGTTGACCCAACCATGGCAAGCTGGGGGAATATGATTAATAGTGCGCGTTTAGAGCTAGGGCGCTCGCCAATTGTTTGGTGGCCGCTAATTTCAGCATTTGTGTTATTATTTACCTTGGTTTTATGTGCAAACTTATTTGCCGATGTCATTCGTGATGCACTTGATCCAAGGTTGAGAAAATAACAATTAGGCTATGTTAATTTAACGACTTAAATTAAGCTAACACACCGTGAAAATATCAATAAATACAGGTATATTCCCTAGTTAATAAATCTCAAATTGAGTCCTTTAAGGATGAAGAATAAAACCACTTTTAACTTTTTTATAATCTTTATTATCATTTCGAGTTGTTTTGCAATATCTGCTTGTAATAAATCGAGTAATGACAGTAAAGAGAACGATGTTGATAATGTGGTGATGCTATCGCTTTCAACGGATGGTAAATATGCCGTAACAACCAATATGGATAATCGTGCATATATTTGGAAGATTAATCAGCAAGCCCATAGGCGAATTGGGGTGAAACCAGTTAATACCTATTCGGCGTATTTTATCTCACAAAGTCAAAATATTTTAATTCAGAATGCTGAAACAAATGAAGTATACATTGAAGATATTGCTGGTAATGTTATTAAAACAATCAATCCAGGGTTTCAAGTCTTTGGTGAAGCAATATCTAGTGATTTAAAAACTTATATAGCTGCAGGTGAGTCCTATAACGTATATAAATTTGATCTTGAGACACAGAAGAGGCAACAATTATTCGTCTCCTGGTGTGATGTAAAAGGAACGAGCTCAACCTATGATAAAGACAACCCTTATTATGGCGATTTACCGAATGGTTGTGCTGGTTTTAGTGGCTCATTACCAAATTTTACCTTTACGAAAGACAACCAGTACCTAGTGTTTAATGCTGGTGAGCCAATTACAATTTGGAACTTATCTGAAAATACATGGGATCAAGTTGATAAAACAGCTTGGCCGAATGTAACTGCAATTACGCCAGATAACCATTCATTGTTAGTTGCTGGTAAAAATCAGTTAGGCTATGAATATAGTTTTAGCACTAAAAGTAAAAGCCCCGTTTTTAATTGGAATGAAGCAAATAATGAAAGCGCTTCATCAATCAATTTTATTAGTCAAAAATATATTGTGATGACAATGGCAGGAGAGAATAATCAATCTCAAGTTCATTTGTTTAATGTTAAAGATATAACTAATCAATCTAAAGCTAGTTTTGATGAAATTAAGGTAGTTGATTTGAAATCTAACCAAGAGAAATTATATCCCAAGACTCAAAGCTATTTCCCAACCGTTGCCACGTCGATTGAGTCTAATCGTCTGGTAATGGCTCAGGCTGATGGGAATGGTATAATAGTTTACAAATTTAATCCTAAGGATTTAACATTTGAAATAGATTGGGTTTCAGAGCTATAAGCTATTAGAATGAATATTCTTTATTAACCTGAACAATGTTTTATCGTAATGAAATGATATTAACCTTTTTTTTGTTTGGATGAGCATAATCGATTAATCAAACGATACCCTGAATAGTCGGCATATTGCCGAGCTTATACCTCTAAAATTCTTTATAATTCTGTATAAGTGCAATAAATACCTCTGTATATGATCTCAGAAACAGGAAAACATAAATCACAACTAGATACACCTTGTTTGGTGATTGATAAAGCAAAGTTAATTCATAACATACAACAAATGCAGGTTTTTGCAAATGAAAAGTCAAAGGCGGTGCGCCCACATGCAAAAACACACAAATGCTCAGAAATCTGTCAATTACAAATTGAGAATGGTGCGATTGGAATATGTGTCACTAAGGTTTCAGAGGCGTATTGGTTGGCTCGTTATGGTAGTGTGTCTGGAATACTAATTACATCACCTGTTGTGACCAGTCATAAAATAGAAAAATTAATCGAAACGCTCAATTTTGTATCGGACACAATGGTTGTAATTGATAATAATGATAATGCCAATGACCTCAATGCAGCTATGTGCGCTGCTGGAAAGTCTCTAAACGTTTTAGTTGATATTGATGCTGGTATTGGAAGAACAGGAATTCAGTTGGAAAAGGCAATTGATTTAGCCGTAGCAATTAATCAACTACCAAATTTAAACTTTAAAGGTATTCAGTGTTATTCTGGCCATGTTCAGCATATTAAAAACTTAGATGAAAGACGAGAAGCGTCGCACAATATGCTTAAGCAAGCTGGAGAAATAAAGCAAAAATTATTAGCAATGGGACTTGATTGTCATATTCAAACTGGAAGTGGGACTGGTACGTATAGTGTTGATTCTGAGCTTGATTGTGTTACAGAAATTCAGCCTGGATCATATACTGTAATGGATTCTGAATATGATAATATTGAATATATGACTGAAAAATTTTTACCCGCAATGACAATGATGACTACCGTCATTAGTGCAAATCAAGACGCACATGTAACTGTAGATGCAGGAACAAAAGCGCTATATAAAGTGGATGAAAAGCCCAAAGTGCTCAGCCCTAATGACTTGGTATATGACTGGGATTATTTTGGTGACGAGCATGGCAAAATTACGTCAGTAAATAATGCGCCTTTGCCAAAGCTTGGGGATGTGGTTGAGCTGGTGGTTGCACATTGTGATCCAACAATTAACTTATTTGATTATTTCTATATTACAGAAAATGATATGGTTATAGATAAATGGGAAATTAATTTACGCGGATGTGCACAATAAATTTATTTCTTCCATTTAAATAGAATGCTGAGAGAAAAAAGAATGGCAACAGATATCAAGCACATTAATGTAATCATCAAGTACAAATGAAAGTATTGATGCGCTTGAGCAATTTTATGTGGCACGTTTGTGTATTGGTATGATGATGCGGTTTTTATTAATAAAGTACTTACATAGGCAGGTAATGCACCTGAAAATAATAAAAAATAAGCGGTTAAAAATCCTGAATGTTTTCCCCCGCCT
Organism: Francisellaceae bacterium; assembly: GCA_028355575.1. GTDB lineage: Bacteria > Pseudomonadota > Gammaproteobacteria > Francisellales > Francisellaceae > CAJXRW01. The sequence goes on from JAOMSY010000059.1 coordinate 3,388, forward strand.
ATTTGAGTGATGAGTGACATTGCTGTCGGCATATAGATAATTTCTGCTAAGCCTGTAATGATAACGGCTAATATAATCCACAAAATTGGGATTGGATCAGCACCACTATAAGAATAATGGGTGCATAGGCTGATAATAATAAAACCTGTCATTTGCAAAAATAAAGCAGCAGTGGCTTTATTCAAACGATTGATATTTGTAATTTCATGAACATGTTTTTTATACCAGTAGGCAATGAGTAATCCAAAAATAAGCATTGATGCTTGTTGGCAAGAAAGAATGGCGCTAGGGGGGATGGTCAGCCAATTTAAAAGTCGTAAATTAACATTTTCTTGAACATATATCATTAATGAGCTAGAAAGTTGACCATTTGACGCCCAATAGATACAAGCAAATATCATCAATATAAGCATCATATTAATTTGATTACGCGTAACTTTGTTTGAAGAGAAGTAGAGTTTTAAAAAGAATATAGAAGCAAAACCTATAATAATGAATAATAAGTCATGCGCGTATGCGTTCTGAATTAAAAACGCGCTGACTATTATGATAAGGGATAATATCAGGGTTATACTCAGCCACGTTAATAGATGACTACCACCAATTTTCTTGGTCTCTCTTGGTGTGTTTATGGTTTTAATATTAATTACCAATAATATAATTGAGATGATATAAGGTGTTGCTGCTAGGTTAAAGCTCCAAGCATAGCTGTAATATAGGCCAATATAACCACAGGCTAGTGGACCAATAATTCCGCCTATATTTCCTGTGATTTGTAGTATTGTGAATCCAGCATCTCTCAAGTTTGAATCGGTATGATAAATACTCCCCAATAGGCATTGGATATTGCTTTTTTGTAAACTAAATCCAACCAATAATAAACATAATGCATAGAGTTGTATTGTTTCAGTTCCATAGCCTAATGTTAATAAACCCATGACACAAAGTACCATTCCTAACATTACTGTCGTGAAATAACCTAAATATCTATCTGCTATCCAACCAGCAATAATGGGAATAATAAACGCCATGGTTATAAAGCTATTTTGAGTATAAATTGCAGTTGAATTTTCATATATAAATAATTCAGTCAAATATAAGACAAATAATGCCATTAAGCTGTTATATGAAAAATGCTCAGCAAAATTAATAAAAACAACAGATATAAAACCTTTTGGATGTTTAGCTGACGTTGACATAGTGACTATAATTTTATCTTTCTAATATTAATTCAAGCATAAAATTAGATTTATGCGTTGTTTTAGTAAATTTTAGTAAAGGCCTGTTGTTAATATTTGAATATATCCTTACATTCGTCTTTAATAATAAGGTATTTGTACGTTAATCAGGTTTATTAGTGGCGATTATTGTAAAAAAATTACCTCTCAGAGCAAATCGTAAAATATGTGTTTACCATAATGAGTTTAAGCCAGAGAGGAAAACAGTCTTATTCTTACATGATATATGTGGATATGCGAGACAATGGAGTTCGCAGTGGCGGCATTATCGTCAGCAATATAATATTGTCGCATATGACATGATTGGCCATGGGTTGAGCGATGCGCCTAAAATTAGACAGGCTTATTCTATTCAGCAGTTGATATTTGATGCCCAGGTCGTTCTAGAGCAATATTGTTCTGATCACGTGGTTATTATCAGTCATGGTACAGGTGTTTATGCTAGCTTGATGTTGTCTTCTCTTTACCCTCAAAGAATTCAAAAATTAATTATGGTAAACCCTCAAAATTATTATAATCGAAGAGATGGCTGGTACTATAAGTTACCTTTATGGCTCTTAAATATATTTGCATTTTTTGGTAAAAAAATACTTATCAATAAACATAGACTTAACGAGGATATTTATTTACCAAAACCGATGGTGCTTAAGCACATAGCTTATGCTAGGGCAAACTTACCTGTTATTCCATTCAAAGATATTTGGCAACAAGTTTTATTGATACAAAGCAAGCAAGACTTTGTCGCACCTCCAGATGCTGCGCGAGATTATTATACAAATCATATCAAAAATATTAATTATAAATTAATTGAGTCTTCATCACATAATTTAATGATGATAGAAAATGAAAAGGTTAATTATTATAGTGATACATTTATTGAAAAACTGAATGTAAGAGCATATCGGAATTTAGTTTTTGAAGGCGCTGGTGTAAGAGGTATTGCATATAGTGGTGCAATATTAGCGCTAGAAGCAATGGGCGTGTTAGAGAACATTGAGAGTGTTGCCGGTGCTTCAGCAGGCTCATTTTATGCCATGTTTTTGGCGCTAGGGTGTTCAGGTCAAGAAATTTATGATGCCATATCGGTGCTTGATTATTCAATATTCACCCCCAATACAGGTAATTTTTTATCAAACTCAACACGATTTTTAACAGATTTTGGATGGTATAGAACAGATGCGTTATATGAGTGGGTGAGTAATTTTATCGAAAATAAAATTGGCCAGCCCGATGTTACTTTCAAAAACCTGAAGCTAATGGGAATGCGAAATTTATATTTAACAGGAACGAATCTTTCAAAGTCTTGCGCTGAATTTTTCTCATATGACACAACGCCTGATATGGAAATTCGTGATGCCGTTCGTATTTCCTGTAGTATCCCAATGTATTTTAAAGCATATAAGCTTAAAACCGAAGAGGGCGAGCAAGTCATGGTTGATGGTGGCTTGTCGTGCAATTATCCCATCGATATCTTTGATAATGAAAAGTATCTTCATAATCCACAAAATGGACATAGAAAGCCACATTTTCAAAATAAATATGAATGTTTTAATCATGAAACATTGGGGTTTAGATTAGATCCTTTATATGACCCTATGCATGGTTATCATGAACCTCAGCCTTATAAAAAGATTGGAAATATTCTTGATTACGGTAAGGCGCTTATGACGTTCGTTCAAACAATGTCAGTTAAAAGACACCTCCATAGAGATGATTGGAATCGCACTGTTTTTATTAATACCCATGACATAGGCTCAACTGATTTTAATATTTCTAAACCTGATATCCATCGCTTAATTGAAGAAGGTAAAATTGGGGTCAAGAAGCATTTTGCCTGGAGAATGAGTAAAGATGGGTTGAGGTTTCCACAATAAAGACCCACGCTTAACAATTAAATGATAATCATTCTCATTTATATTTGTGAATTTAATTTTTTATACTATATTTAGCTTAAATTATAAATAAAAATTAAGCTAAGCAAGTGAGATATGTTGGTAAAAATATACATAAAGCAATTTTCACGACATTAATAATTTTTAATGTAAATCAAAGTATTGCATCGGGAAATGATGAATTTGCATTTAGTGATGATGATGAAATTACTCAGAATGAGAAAGTATTAAAATCATTAGAAGTGGATATTGATGCTACTCCTAACACTGCCAGAGATTTATTTCCTCAAGATAATGAACTCATTGATGATAGCAGTTCCGATAATTTTAATGCCAATAGTGGGACTTATCGTGTTAGAGCCCTAAATCGATTTCCTAATACATCCAGGGAAACTTCAACTGAAAAATGGCTTTCTGGTAACCAAGCATTAGGGAATTGGTTTGGTATTAGGCCAGAGTTAGAAGGAAGAGGTGTTGATATTAATGGTCAATATACCTTTGCTTACTTAGCAAATGTGGATGGTGGTATTGGCAGGGGCGGAGCCTATGATGACCAGTTACAATTTGGTGTAGATACAAATTTCGGTAAATTATTTAAAAGTAGTGCCTTAATAGATACGCAATTTACCTTTGATTTTATTCATACTTATGGTCCGGATGACAGTACAAATTATGTGGGTAATATATTTACTGTGTCACAGGCATTTGTTGATCAAGGAATGTATCTAGATGAAATCTATTTATTACAAGGTCTACATAATCGGGATTATTGGTTCAAAGTAGGTCGACTTGATGCAGGTAATGATTTTTTGGTTTCTGATTTATATTGTGTATTTGTAAATAGCGGCTTTTGCGGTAATCCTTCAGCAATCACTTTTAATGGTCCATGGTCAACACCACCTAATGCGCAATGGGGTGTGTTGCTTGGTGCCTCTCCTGTGGATGAATTTGTCGCAAAGTTAGGCGTATATAATACAAATTTAAATACTTTTGAGCCAAATAATATTGGAGGTCAGTTCTCGTTCGATAACTCTCAAGGGGCGAATATAATGGCCTCAATTTCATATTTAAGAAATCAAGGTGAGGATGATACTGGTCTTTCAGGAAGATACACATTGGGTGGTATTTATTACACTGGTCGACAGAATAATGATGACTTTACGGCAGATCCAAATGGTGCACCTGGTAATCGATTAGGTGGTATTTATTTTGAAATAGAACAAGAAATATTTGCCGAATCAGGTTCATCAACTGGGCAGGGTTTATCGAGTTTTGTGACAGGTCAGGCATATAATGGTTGGGATGTCACTTTAATGCCATTATTTTTTAATGGTG
>JAOMSY010000006.1 GCA_028355575.1 Francisellaceae bacterium
AACTTTTTGATAATCTTTCAAGTCATCGTTAATTTGATTATAAACAAAGACTCTTAGCGCGTAATTTACTTGCTTGCTTTCCCAGTTTAACTGCCCGGTACCGTCAAAATAAAATTCATTACCATGCCAATTAAACTTTTTAGTATAAATCGTATTTTCATTCAGCGTATTCAGCATATATAAATCATAAAGTCGAGTTTCTTTACCATTATCACTATCAATTTTAGTGCCTAATGAATTAAGGGTAGCAATTTCCTGCCTCACATTTTCAAAGCTCTCCCCTATGTGTCTAGTATGGACAACTGACTCTAAGAAGTCCTGAAACTTCATTGCTGAAACATTTAAATCAACACCCTTTAATATCGCAAGCTTTGAGGTAACGGTCATATCACCCATTAAAAGCTTATCATTATCAACATGGCCATCGACATTAATTTTTTTGAAAAATATTTCTGCCCCATTCAAATTAACATAATCACTCAGATGTAAGTGCGTCACATTTAAATTAAATTGTGATTTAAACGGCATTTCACTCAGGATTTTATAATTTCCATATATTTTAGACCGCCCCAGCTGACCAGATATATTTTCTATTTTAAGTGATTTCGTTTCGGAGTTATCACCTGTTACATCCATACTCAGATTCTGAACATCCCAAACCAAACTCGGATCAGATGTTGTACTTGTTGGTAATGTAATGCCAAATCGTTCAAATATAGCTGCTTCTTGGGCATTATCTATTAACACTTGCATAGAGAATTTAGATGATGCGCTATCAACGACGATGTTATGCAAATAGGCATTTAAGAGGTTTTGCACATATACATTTAAATTTGAACGCAATTTTTCATTTTCAGCATTGTATTCAAAGTTACCTGAAATGTTGACGTTATAGTTACCATAATCTCTTGAAATGACATTAAATTGTTGCGCTACACCACTCAAAGTAACGACATTATCAATAATATTAACTGTGCCTGATCCTGCAGAGCTTGCATTTTTTATATATTTTGTAGAAAAACTCACATCCGTTTTATACGCAATAGGTAGTTCATTACTATTAAAGTGAAAGTTAAAGTAGTTAATCATTCCATATTTATGTGAGATTGGGCTTTGGTAATCAATCTTAACATTCTCGAATTGAATTGAATTTAATGAAAAATTCATTTTCCTATTCTTTGGAATGTCACCAAGACTACTAACTTGTTTTTTCTGCGTGCTTTTATTATCTACAGTCTGCGAATGGTTCTCCTTACTTTGGCTAATCTGCTTATGAACATTCCAATTATTTTCACCTTTAGCATTTCGTCTTAAATTAACATTTACATCCGTAAACTTAATTGATTCAATAACTGGCTTACCAAACAAAAAAGAAAACATAGTAATGTTTGCGGTTAATTCTTTAAACGAAATAAATTTTTCTTGTTGTGGGAAGTTACCAGGATTCTTTATGTAGACTGAATCAATGATCAACTTCGAGGTAGGGAAGAGTCTCAAAGTGATATCACCCTCAATCACTAATTCTCGCCCCAGATTTTTTTTGACGATAGCCTGTAACTGAGCTTTGTAACCACTTGAATCCATAAAATTAGGCAAAATGACTGCTGCGGCAATAATTAATATGATGATACAAATGATGGTTATAGCTAACCACTTAATAATTTTCATTGTGATGTCCCTTGAGTAAAGCCTTATTTCTATCTATGTTAGATTGACAGAAATTGTTCTATTTTCACTTATATAAAAATAGGACTGAATTACGGATGAAGCAATAGAAGTTCAATTTTTAAGGATGAAAATGAGAAAGTGTATTGCAATCCTGTTTGCCATGTGTTTTTTAGCTGCTTGTGGGCAAATGGGTTCGCTATATTTACCTAAAGGCGAGAAACAAGTACCCCAATCTAATCAATCAAGTGGTGATTCTAGTGAAGAAGCCAACATGCCAGCAACTGAGACATAAGATAAATCTTAAATGAAAAAAATACTTTTATTATCCATGTTATTGGTTCCTATGCTATGTACTGCAGAGCCTGAAAACGAAGAAAATTCAACTTTAACAACTGATGATTCATCAACAGAAGCACAAACAGCTGATGATTATAATTCAGAAAAAAATAAGTTAATGTTCATTCAGGTGCCTATGTCATCAAATGAGCCAATGATTTTTGTCAATGGGGATGATCAATCTAAACAAATACCCGCAGGCGAAGAAAAAATTAAAACAGCCGAGCAAGCACAGGCTTTAGCCGAAAAATATCAAAAGCTTGCAGATAGTTTTAAAAAACTCGCTGATCAAAAGAAAAAAGAAAAAGAAGAAAAGATCATACAAATCGCATTAGAAAAAGCAAAAGCACAAAAGTCAAAGGCAGAACAGGCTGAAGATATTGATGAAGCAGTCGACTTAGCAGGCGACCCTGTTGTTAAACAATTTATAAAAGAGGAATCTGGTTCACCATTTGATGGATCAAACTTCTCGTTTGGTGGCTCAAATACAACGGGTAATACAGAAACGACAAACATTACTTTAGGTGGGTTGTTAAACTTTATTCCAAAAGGCTATAACGGCCAATGGGAAAACAATGTCGCAACAAATTATCAATACCAAACTGGCGGAGATAGGGGGTCATCTAAAGTTGGTCAGACTCAAGTAAATCGATTCTATCTGTCACAGACTTCCAACTATTTCTTTACCTCTAAAAAACGAAATGGTTTCACCTGGAATATAAATTATCTGAATGATAAATTTGATGGCTTTTATTACATCGTTAATGAAAGCGCGGGTTTCTTGAGACGTATTCTTGAAACAGAAACCATGACTCTCGATGCAAGTTTATCTCCTGGTTTACAGCAGTTTAGAGAGCGCAGCGATGATAATTTTCAGAACCTCCCAAGTTTAACACTCAAAATTAACTATGCTTGGAATTTAACAGATGACACTGTGTTTACCCAAAATTTTGCAAGCACAACGAGTAGTAACACCACACTTTCGACGTCTAACACTACAATAGCAACGAAGCTTTGGGAAAATTTCCAATTGAATACGAGCTTCTTAGCATCTTTCTCATCAAAACCACAGCCAAACAAAGTCAAAACAAATACGACGACACAGGTTACCATTCAATATAATTTCTAATTAGTTTTTAATCTCATAGATAGACAACATACACAGACGTTTTTGATACCTGACCGTTTCAGTTCATTTGACAGCTCATGTAATGAGAAGCCAGTTGTTATGATATCGTCAATCACTAATACTGATTTATAGTTTCTAGCAGAAATAACGTTAAAGGCCTGTTTGATATTTTCTTTGCGTTGCACTAATGAAAGCTTATTCTGATAATGCGTATGCTTAACACGCTTGGCATAGTTTGAATCAATAGGAATATGAAACATTTTGCTAATATACTTTGCTAAATATATTGATTGATTAAAACCCCGCTTTAAATTTCGCCTAGTGTGGATGGGCATAGGAATAATCACATCATATTGCTCCACTTCTATTTCATTTTTAATACACTGATAAAATAAGTGCTGGAGTATTTTCCCTGCTAAAAAATTATGATTAAATTTAAATGCTTTAACCAATAACTGCATACTCTCTTTATACTCATAAAAAGCATAAGCATCATCCCAAGCCGGATTATTTACCGAAATATTATTTGGAACACAGCCTGATATATCATTTACCCTAGGTAGTATTGACTGACAGTAATGACATATCGCAACCTTAGGTGTGCTAGTTTGACCACAGACAAAACAATTGTTTGCAATAAAGCTTTGCTTTAATAAGTGATAAATTTTGCCTACAATAGCCACATCAAGGTTGAAATGATACATAATGTTTGATTATACGTTATACAAGAAAAAAATCCTCAGTAACAAAAAAATAAATACTGCCGGATTTATAGAAATAGAAATTCTAGACCGTTTAATGGATAAACTTAGTTTCATTAAAATTAACCCTAAAAATATTCTATGTGTAGGCAGCAGTTTTGGACAACTGAGCCAACTCATACGAGAAAAATACCCTAAGGCAAATGTAACTTGTTGTGATTTACTGACAGAATCTATTACTTCCTCTATAAGCCAATCCACAAGAATTAAACATATCACTCAAGATATTGACCTAGAATTACCATACCAGGATAACCACTTTGATTTAATTATTTCCAACTTACTATTGCATAAATTAGATCACACTGAACATTTTATTCGAGAAGTGAAGCGAATACTGGTAAACCAAGGTATGTGCTTATTTTCTATGTTTGGCGTTGAAACATTGAAAGAAGTTGCAATTGCGTGGCAACAAATTGATACACACTCACACATACAGCCATTCTTTGATATGCATGACATTGGTGATTTAGCCTTAAAAGCAGGATTCGAACAACCCGTCTTAGATGTTGAGTTCATAAAATTCACATATAACAAAGCGCTCAAAGTCATTCAGGATATTCGAGAACTCAACGACCCACTTGCACTTGAAAATATGCGTAAAACACTAACAGGTAAAAAGCGCTGGTATCAATTCATTCATCAGCTAGAGACCAGCTCCCCCATAACCATTACTTATGAAGTGATATACGGTCATATTGTCAAACAAGTTAAAAACGTCTCAAAACTAAAAAACAATACTGCTAAAGTATCAATAGAAAGCCTAAAAGAAACCCTTAATAGGAAATGAACATGTCAAAAGGTACCGTCATATTTGACTTTGATTCAACGATTATTCAAATTGAATCACTTGAAGAAATACTTGCCGATAAGCTTAAAAATAATCCAGCTGGTATGGATGAAATCAAATCACTTACTAACCTAGGCATGAATGGTGATATATTATTTCAAGACTCCCTATCACAACGCTTAGCAATAGCGGCGCCTAATCTCGATGATTTAACAGGATTTTATACTCAGCATCAGTTTAATATTATCACTAATGGTCTGCCTGAGTTAATACTATGGCTTCAAAAGAATGACATAGAGGTATTTATTATTAGTGGCGGGTTATATGAATCTATTCTACCTTATGCAACCGCGTTAAATATAAAGTCTAGCTTTGTTCATGCTGTAAAATTAAGTTGGGATACGAAGGGAAAATATTTAGGCATGAATCCAAAGGACCCTTTCTCAATTTCTAAGCTAAATGGTGCTAAGTTAATAGCAGAAGAATGGCAAAAGCCAAGCATTATTGTTGGAGATGGCTTCACCGACTATCAATTATATGAATCTGGCCTAACCACAAATTTTATTGCTTATACCGAGCATCAATCACGTGATAAAGTTGTTAAGTTAGCCGACTATATTGCTCGAGACTGTATCGAACTAAAAAAACATATTAAGAAGATGATATCTACCTAAAATTTGAAATAGCATCCCAAACATGAAAACGAGCATCTGTAATGGGTATGTTATTCATGACCGCTATCAAACTCTTCTGTTTTTAAATATAGAATGTATATATGCAATTAAGATTAAGCTAATCCCTATAGTACCCGTTAACCACTCAGGTACTTCTGTAAATATTTTTATAAATAAGATTATCGCCAAAAACCCAATGGCATAATGAGCCCCATGCTCTAGATACTGATATTTAGCCAATGTTTGTCTTTCTACAAATAATATTGTCAACGAACGCACATACATTGCACCAATACCTAACCCAATCATAATAATGAATATGTTTGTGGAAATTGCAAAGGCACCGATAACACCATCAAAGCTAAATGAGGCATCTAACACCTCCAGGTAAATAAAACCTAACAACCCATTTTTAGCGACTTGACTTGGACTATGTCCGCCTAATGAATGATTGAAGAGACTCAATAATTCATGTATTGCTACACCACAGGCAAAAGCAATGGCAACATGGGCGCCAATACCTTCATCCCATTCAGCAAGAACGGAAATAATAACGCCTAATACAACTGCTAAAATAAGATGTATCAACGGAATTTTTCTTAGCGAAATTAATATTTTACTTTCTTCGAAAGCCTTGAACCAGTTAATCTCTAACTCTTCTAACAGAAAAAAATGCAGAAAAACCATAAATAAGAAACCACCACCGAAAGCACAAATATAAGGTAATCCCTCATCTAAGGTTTCATGATACTTAGCCGGCTCGTAAATTGCTAAATGAAATACTTCTCCAAAATGGATATCTGTCGTTAAGGTCACCAATAAAATTGGGAAAACAAGCCGCATACCAAAAACAGCAATCGGCATACCAACCCAAATAAATATTTTTTGCCAAACTGGAGGCATAGCTGATAATGTTTTTGCATTGACAACGGCATTATCGAAACTAAGCGAAATTTCTAATAAAGCTAAAATGACAACCAAGTATAAAGAAGAAAGAATATGGTTCTGATCAACAAAACAGGCCGCTATTAGTCCGAGCGCTGTAATAAAAAACGAGCCGTAAAAATATTTTAATTTATCCATAATGGCTCTATCTCTATATTTTTATTTTCCAGTCTAACTCAGTTCCATTAGCCTCGTGTGCAGGATTTAACCCAATAAGCAAAGGAATTAGGTCTCCTAATTGAGTTTTCGTTATTTCTAGAGATTCTCTTTCTTTGATTAAAGTAAATGTTTCTTTAGATACGGGAAAATGATAAAACTGAGGACCCAGTTCACATAAGAATTTCTTAAATATTTTTTGATTTTTCAGCTCAGACATATTAAGACCAGCACCTTCAAACGCTTTTATATAGAGTTGAGGCGCAATAGGTGCAGAATAACATCCAGCAGCACAACCACAGGCGGTTGCTTTAGTGGTATGAGGCGCGCTATCCGTTCCAGCAAAAAACTTAGTATTACCAGCGCTTGTAACGGCATCAAGCAACGCTAAACGGTCTTGTTCGAATTTAAGCAAAGGTAAACAATATAAGTGATATTTCAGCCCCTGAAGCAAATCAGCAATATTAAACAACAGATGCTGAGGTGTAACCGTTGCTGCCACATTTTCATTTGCATTAAGAACAAAATCAGTCGCAATTTTTGTTGTTAAGTGCTCACACACGATCTTTAAATTAGGCAATTGTTCATGCAGGGTAGGCATTTCATTTTTATAAAAAGCTTCTTCCGCATTGGTTTCACGCCCAAAATAATGTGCTGAATCTATCCCAGACTGCTCTCCATGCACACAAAGCACAATACCATGTGTTTGCATGGCATGAAAAACACCATTTTGGACAAAGTGATCAAAACCACAACCATGTTCAGAATTTGTTGTACCATGCGGAGGATAATATTTACACGCTTTTAATAACCCTGATTTTGCCCCTGTTTCAATCATTACTGGTGTTGTATCTTTCGTCAAATATAAAGGAACGATAATTTGATCAAAACAATCACCACCATTATTTATAATGCTCTGGAAGTATGATTCTATACTCCAGTAGGGTAATGGACTATTTTCATGGATTTTAGCGACAGGTGGTTTAGTATTTGGCATCGCCAATACCCCTGCACATCCAGCCTTTATTTGATCATTTATCACAGCAGGCAATAAAGCATCTTGCCTTAAATGTGTATGTAAATCATACCATTTAGGCAAAGTTATTTCGATTGACATATTCATCCCTAATTTGGTGACGAAATAACATAGACTGTTTTATAGTTTGGGCTATCCGATACGTCCCAGAAACGAATATAAGCAAAATGTAATTCTATAATTTGTGGGATGGCTTTAAATTTATCTTTTGCTTCAAACTTAAACTCAACTTCACCTGGCGCACCAACCATTTTTTTACCTTCCTGTTCAGTTTTAGGCGCAGCATACTCATAGCCCTTAGCTTTTATAAAGTCAGTATCATAGTCGCTTTTCAAAACCCATTGATAACCAGTTGAGGGATTAGCTGGCAATGTTACCGTAAATGTTCGCTCGCCTTTGCTGATGACTATAGGTTTCATGTTATCTTGCTGCCCATCAGCATACGCAAATAAATTAATGCTGATAAGCATACCGATAATTATTAGTTTTTTCATTTCTTCCACCTTTATGAATTGTTAATTATATTAAGCACTACTAAGGAAGATAATCAAAAATAACTCTGGGAGCAAGTCTAGTACTATGCCATAATATTTGGCATTGATAAAAAAATGATGCATTGAAATGGCAATACAAAAGTTTGAATTAGAGCTACTAAGCTCAAAAATGATCACCAAATACACCATCCAATTAACATTAAAGCGTGCAGATAATGTTGCATTTGATTTTGAACCAGGCCAATTCATTACTTTTTTATTTGATCACGAAGATGGAAAATTACGCCGCCGAAGTTATAGTGTTGCTAGCATAAAAACTGAAACAAAAGAGATTGAACTTGCCGCATCATACGTTAAAGGTGGTATTGCAACCGATCATTTATTCAACATGAAGGTTGGTGAAAAATATAATGCTATGGGCCCAGCTGGTCGACTTATTTTAAAAGATGAACCACTAAAAAGATTAATTCTAGTAGGTACAGGTACAGGCATTGCACCGTATCGAGCTATGCTACCATCGCTAGAAAATAGAATTACTAATGAAAATATTCAAGTTAATATTCTATTAGGTGTACAGTATCGAGCTGATGCCTTATATGCTTCTGACTTTGAAAAATATGATAAAAAATTAGCTAATCTTTCATTTATAAGTTGCTTAAGCCGTGAAGAGTTAGAATTAACTTCACACGAAAGAAAAGGGTATGTTCAAGATCAATTTGATGGCTTAAATTTAAATCCTGATGAGGATGTTATTTATTTGTGTGGTAATCCTAATATGATTGATGAAACATATGAACGCCTCCTAAAACTAGGTTTCACTAATAAAAATATTAGGCGAGAAAAATATATTTCATCAAATTAATCCATTTCTCTTAGTATAATCCTGTAAATCTATGAATTTTTCTGCTCGAACATAGGCACAAATTTTATTTTTTATTACACTTGATAGTTGAAAGTTAAAATAAAATCCCTCAAAGGAGCTATACCTCGTGTCCTCAATTCAGCATAAAAATCTGATTAAATTATTTCTGTCTTGCCTTATTATCTTATTTTCAACTCAAAGTTTTGCAATAAGCCAATATAAAGTAAAATCGGGGGATAGCCTGTGGGGCATTGCAAATGATACCAAGCCAAACAAATCAGTGAATACCAAAGAAATGATAGAAGCAATTAAAGGCTTAAATCTAGAAGACTACCCCAATGTTGTTAATAATATTGTACGCACAGGTCAAATTCTAAGTATTCCAACTTCTAGCCAAGAAGTAAAAGATGGCATCAGTATTTATAATGCTGCTTTGTTACCTGGCGGTTATCAACCCAAAATAACGACTGAGAAAGAGCAAACAACCACGACCCTCAAAAATAATTCCAATCAATCTCAATTACAACTTCAAAACCAAAAACTAGTTGAAGAAAACCATCAACTACGCGATGCATTCAAAGCTTACCAAGAAAATGCAAACGCTTCTGTTAATACACTTAATGCTGAGCTCGCCAGCTTACAAGAAAGTAATAGAGGATCTATGGGCTGGGTTATAGCGATTATATTATTAATAGTTTGTCTATTCTTAGGCTACAAAAACCTATCTTACCGTAAATTATTTAACCAAACTGGTTCACCAACTAAACCAAAAGAACCTAATAATACAAACGATGAAGATCATTCAATTGAGCCGACCATATTTGCAGATGATGGTCCAACAATTAATGTTAATGAGGCATTAGTAGAAGCCATGATTATGCTGGAAGAAGGTGATAAACAAGGCGCAAAACTCTGCTTACAAACAGCACTTAATGATAACCCAGAAAGTATTGATGTTCGTATTAAACTACTTGAAGTATATGGCGCTGAAAATGACAACGTCTCATTCAATAGTGAAAAAGATTATTTATCTGCCCATTTGCTTGCTCATGACGACGAAAGATGGCAAGAAATTGATAAGATATATCAACAATATTTTGTAAAATAATGCGTTAACTTCTCCCTATTACCAATCATTGCAACTATATTAATATCAGTTTAGAATTAATATTATTTTGGTAATAATATGAAATTATTGTTGCTTTGCGCATTTTTGGAAGAAAAACAAGCCTTTCTCGATAACCATACACAACTCAAACCACAAAAACATGGCCATTTTCAATATTATTTAGGGGCAGTCCATAAACATGATGTGATACTACTTTGTACAGGAATCGGTACAACAAATGCAGCAATTATCGCCACCGCATTTTGTGAAACTTTTAAGCCAGATTTAATTTTATTTGGCGGAACTGCTGGTGGATTATTGGCAGGTCAGAAAATGGGTGATCTTGTCATAGCTGACAGTATTTTAGATATTGATCTATATGACTTGCCCAGAATTATTGCTGGTAGTCCATTTGAGAGCTGCCTTAATCACCCACATTTACGAAAGCCATTTGTATCAATTTGCCAGCTTGCACCCTCCTTCGTAAAAAAAGCCCAAGATGTTAAATTAGATAACATCACAACTGGTTGCATTGTTACCAGCAATGTATTCCCGCTTCCCACACAACATCTAGCTAATATCAAAGCCCATAATAGTCATGCAATTGAAATGGAATCATCAGGCATATGCCGAGCAGCAGAACTATATGACACGCCTGTGATCATCATTCGAGCCATAAGTAATATTATTGATGAAAACGGAAATGATTTAGGGACGCCCGACCATGCAATTTTGGGATGCTCCAGAAGACTAGCTACTTTTTTTGATGAATTGATAAAACAACTATAAGGAATACTATGAACAATACCATTGAATCAATTATTCAAACGCTACAGTTAGAAAAACATTGCGAAGGTGGATATTACAGACGGACTAGTTGTACAGAGCAAACATGCAAAAATGTAAATGGTGAAGAACGGCCATTGATGACCTCAATTAATTATTTTCTAACTAAATATTCACCCATTAGTTATTTTGCGACCAACCTATCAAATTTAATTCTTTTTCATCACACTGGTGCACCCTTGAAAATTTTGATCCTTGACAAGGCAGGCAACCTAATCGAACATATTTTAGGGTCAGATTTGTCTGCTGGTCAAATCCCTCATCTATTCTGCCAGAGTGGTACCTGCAAAGCATATGATTTAATGGATGGGGAATACGCTCTAATTAGTGAGTCTGTATCACCAGGCTTTGATTATAAAGATATGCATATGCCAAACTATAAAGAAATTGATCAGCTGTCTAATGGGAGTGCTGAACAGTTGAAAAAATATATTAAAAAAGAAGGTAATTAATACTCAAATAAAAAATTAATTATCAGCAAAGGCACCATAGGCCTGCATTTTCTGATAACGTCTATCTAGTAACGTTTCTTTATCAAGTTCATTTAACTCTGTAAGTTGCTTCAAAATCATTTTTTTAATGTTTTCAGCTGCTTGATTAAAATCACGGTGTGCACCACCTAATGGCTCTTTAATCACCTCATCAATGACATTTTGCTGTGCAAGCTTTTCAGCAGTAATACCCATAATTTCTGCGGCATGCTCTGCTTTTTCAGCAGTTTTCCATAAAATTGTTGCACACCCTTCAGGGGATATTGTAGCAAAATAACTATATTCCATCATGATCAGCTTATCACCAATACCAATTCCTAGCGCACCACCAGAACATCCTTCGCCGATAACAATACAAATAATTGGCACAGTCAATTTTGCCATTTCAAATAAGTTACGCGCAATGGCTTCACTTTGACCACGCTCTTCCGCCTTAATACCTGGGTAAGCACCAGGGGTGTCTATAAATGTAACGACTGGAATATCAAACTTCTCTGCAAGTTTCATTAAGCGTAAAGCTTTACGATAGCCTTCTGGATGCATCATACCAAAATTATGATTAATTTTTTCTTTTGTTGAGCGTCCTTTTTGCTGGCCAATTACCATTACAACATGACCATCTACACGCGCAAGGCCACCGATAACAGCTTGGTCATCTCCAAAAGCACGATCACCATGTAATTCATCAAAATCTTCAAAAATTCTAGGAAGATAATCTTTAGTGTAGGGTCTCTCAGGATGACGCGCTAATTGAATTATTTGCCAATCTGTTAGTTTTGAATAAATATTCTGAACTAAACCACCCGCGTGCTGTTCAAGATTTGCTAACTCTGTTCCAATCTTTTCATCATTTTTATGATCAGAATTTTTTAATGCATCTATTTTTGCCTGCACTTCAGCGATCGGTTGTTCAAATGGAAGATACTGCATTAATTTTCCTCATAACCTTATAAAACATAATCTATTAAAATTAACTATATAGAATTTTATCTAAAAAGCAAAAGAGATACTCACTCCCTTCTTATTTATTGGGAGTATATCCTAAACCACTTTTTTCACTAAGTATGATGTTAGGCACTGAAAATCCTAACCATTGACTGAAATGTTTAGTATCAACCCAATCAAGTGGATCAAGGTCAGCTTTTTTGATACCGGCAGCAATCGCAAAATGACTCGCAGCTGCAATGCCTAAAGGTGACTCCATCATACAACCAATCATACATTCAATATTATGTTGATTTGCAATCTCTAAAATTTTAAATGCGTTATAGATACCACCAGATTTAGCTAATTTAATGTTAACAATATGACAAGCTTCAGCATCAAGCACGATACGGGCATCATCCACAGAGAATATAGATTCATCTGCCAAAATGGGGTATGGACTATATTTGGTAATTGCTGCCATTCCTTTTATGTCATTGGCCGCAATTGGCTGCTCAATAAGTTCAATGTTTAAATTTAAAGGATGGACTTTATCTATAAAAGATAAAGTTTCATCCACGGACCAACCTTGATTTGCGTCTAGCCGAAGCGTGATATTCCTTGGAAGCTTTTGGCTAATATATTTGCATAAGGCAATATCATCATTAACATTGTTACCTAGCTTTATTTTTAAATTGTTGAACCCTTTACCCAAGGCTTGCTGAATTGCATCTTCAACTTGATTAATAGAACCACAACTTAAGCTTACATCCGTACTAATCTTGTTTTGATTTGCACCCAAATATTTCCACAGTGGTTGTGAGCTTTGTTTCGAAAATAAATCATAAAATGCCATATCAACGGCCATCTTGGCGCCTGTGCTCTTAACAGATTGCAATATGTTGGATATTTCTTCTATTGAGCTAATATTTTGCCCAACTAACTTAACACCAATAATTTTTAATTCTTTCTCCAATCCATCTAAGGTGTCACCTGTAATTGCTGTGGTTGCTGGCGCTGAACCGTAACCGACGCCTATGTCCGTCGAAACTTGAATAAAAATATCTTCAACCACATCTGTTTGCCTAATTGCGGTGATAAATGTCCGATTTAAAGGGGCAACCATTCTTGATACATCAATTGAGAGAACTTGCATAGTATTTCCTGCTAACACCAATACTATCCATTAAAGCAAAATACCGATGTAGAATGAATTTAAATTCTCAATATCAACCAAAATAATTCAATGAACCAGGAATCATGCTATGCTTATGGTTACTTAATGAATAATCTTTATCGCCATGAAAGCACTACTGAATAGCATTTTATTTGTTCGACAATTGCTTTTTTTTGTTTATGCCATGTTTGTCGTCATTGGGTTTGGAACAATATCACCACTCCTAGTTTGGTTACGCGTTCCTCTAGCAATTAGGATTCGTATGCCGCACTTTTGGGCATTGATATGGAAAATTGGCCTCTTCTGTATTCTTTGGATCCGTTTTGATGTCAGAGGTAAAGAAAATATTCCTAAACACCCTTGTATCTATATTTGTAAGCATCAATCACAACTAGAAACATTCTTCTTAAACTACATATTACCAAGAGCAGTATATGTATTCAAAAAAGAACTCCTCTCTGTACCCTTTCTAGGCTGGGGCTTAAAAGCAACAGGTAGTATCGCAATTGATAGAACCCAAGGCGTTAAATCATTAAAGGATGTTGTGAAACAAGGTAAGGATCGCTTAAAAAATGGTATGAGCATCATCATATTCCCTGAAGGAACACGCTCAAAACCTGGTGATCACCCTAAGTTTCATAAAAGTGGTTTAATGCTTGCAAACTCAAGCAACGGTGATGTTGTATTGGTTGCACATAACTCTGGCTCAGTTGTACCTGAAGGCTCTAGAGTTATTTTACCTAAAAAAATCACGGTTGTTATTCATAAACCTATCAATGCTAAGGATTTCACCCTTGATGAGTTAAATGAATATAGCTACAACTGGATAAAAGAGCAGATGATGGAATTGGAAAAATAGTTTATCACAATGACGATTCATGAGGACAAACCTCCAAAGCATCCATCATCCTTATGGCTTTTGTCTCTAATATATAGCCTTTATGCAATTGGTTTTGGAACATTATTTGCCTGTTTATTGCTTTTTTTCACCCAAGAAATTCATTTATCTGAAGCTCACTCATTCAAACTGTTTGCAGCGTTTGAATCGCTTGTTTTTACCTTACCGCTACTTGGCGGATATTTATGTGACCGATTTGGCTTTAATAACAGCGCAATCTGTGGCTTAATTTTTTGCTTTATAGGCATGATCTGCTTAAGCGTTTCTCACCTATATATGACTTATTTAGGTTTGTCTCTGCTTCTTGTTGGCAATGCAGTCTGTATGCCCGCAATTTGGTCATTAGTGGGCATGCTTTACCATAAACAAAGTGCACTGCGTGAATCTGGTACCACCATTTTTTATTTACTATTTAATATTGGATTTTTAATCGCCTTCTCCGCGAGTGGATTTGTCGCCCAACAGTTAAACTACTATGCGATGTTTTTAATTTTTTCTTTCCCTATATTGATAGCACTATTTTGTTTTTTAATATTTAAATCGAAGATCTATGTAGCTAATGAGTATCGTTCCACTCAATAATCAAATTCATCAAATGTACAGAACATCATTTCATTATTAGTCATTCTTATTGTCATTACCCCAATTTGTTATTTCCTATTAAGCCATAAGACAATCGTCAATATACTGTTATGGTTCTCAGTTGCTTCCGCATTTATATACTTAATTTATTTTTCACGCTTATTAGATTCTTACCAAAGAAAACAGCTTTACGCGTTTCTGTGCTTATGCTTATTTGGAATGACCTACTTTGTTATTTACCATTCTGAATTTGGCTTGTTACCTCAATATACTTTTCAATACATTGACCTAAATTTGAATGGATTTCTTGTCCCTGCATCCGTTATTACTGCATTAGACCCTTTCTATTGCTTAATTATTGGAATTATATTTAGTGTTTTATGGGTTAGATTAGATCAAAAAAATCTCAACCCACATCTTCCAACTAAATTTAGTCTTGGTATTACCATATCTTCCATTGGTTACTTAGTATTGGCATTACTTATATTCACGCATTTAACCCAATCATTTTCTGTTCTCTGGCTATTAATCGTATTTGCACTATTTGTCACTGGTGAATTATTAGTTATGCCAATTGGCATCGCCATGGTTGGCAGACTCGCACCAGAAGGTAAAGAAGGCTTATTGATGGGCGTTTGGACATTAATGCAAGGTGGTGCAGCATTGGTAACTGGCTATATTGCTCATTTTACAGTAGTACCAAAAGGAGTATCATTACAGGATGGCAATCACCAATACTTACAGGTATTTTTAATTTCAGGTCTAATGATATTGGCCATTGGTATTATCATGTTTATTTCAAAAAAGATGATCAATAAGTTAATATAGATCACGACAATAAGTTCGCAAAATCGAACTCAATTTGTTCCTCTTGTCGCGCAGTGGGACTGAGTTTAACACCAATTCCAATTAAACGAATTTTTTTACCATGCTGATGGAAACAATATGCTAATAGATCTTTAAATAGTTGAATATTTGTCGTAGAAGATTGTTGTTCATGAGTTGTTAAACTGAAATCGTGAAACTTAATACGTACATATTGTTTTACAATCTGCTGTTTATTATCTTTTAAGCGATGAATTAGAGAACTATGCAATATATCGATATGTAAGAAACATTCTTCAAGAATATCTAAATTCTGAGAAAAAGTGTGTTCAACGCTGACTGACTTTTTAACCCGATCAACTTTAACTGGTCTATTGTCTAACCCACGACATAAAGAATATAACTGTTGTCCAAATTCGCCAAATAAAGCTTTTAATACACCCAGGTCAAGTTTTTGACAATCAGCACAGGTAAAAATATCAAGCTTCGCTAATTTTTCTTTAGTTGCCTTACCAACGCCAAATACTTTAGATATAGGTAAATGAGCAACAAATTCATTCACACTATCAGGTGTAATAACCATCAAGCCATTTGGTTTGTTCCAATCAGAAGCCACCTTCGCTAAAAACTTATTAGGTGCTACCCCTGCCGAAGCTGTTAACCCCTCAGATTGAGAGATATCACGACGAATCGCTTCAGCTATCCAAGTTGCACTGCCATTATATTGACGTGATTTACTCACATCTAAAAATGCCTCATCTAAAGAAAGCGGTTCGATCAAACTAGTATATTTCTTAAAAATTTTTCTAATGTTCTCTGAAACTGCCTTATATTTAGCCATGTTTACAGGTAACAATTCTAGCGTTGGGCATAATTTTAAGGCATTCGCAGTTGGCATGGCAGAATGTAAACCGTAGCTACGAGCTATATAATTACAAGTGGTTAAAACACCTCTCCTGTCTTTAGTACCGCCCACTGCAACGGGAAATCTCTCGAGCTCAGGATTATCCCGTATCTCAACTGCTGCATAAAAGCAGTCCATGTCTATATGGATAATCTTACGCATTCCTTGCGTCCTTAACTCAAAATTTGACCTGATTATACTTAAACTCAAATTAATATTTAATAGTTTTAATTATTTTCCAATACAAAAACTTGAAAATATTTCACCCAATAAGTCATCCGCATTAAATGAACCTGTTATTTGTGAAAGTGCTGTTTGTGAGAGACGCAACTCTTCTGCCAATAATTCACCATCCTTATTAAACAAATGATCGGCAGCATTTGCAAGGTGCTCTTTTGCTATGTAAATGGCTTTTAAATGCCTTGTTCGAGCAGTAAAAACGCCTTCAGTATTCATTTGATATCCCACCGAACTGAGTATACGTGATTTAAGCGCTTCAATACCTTCATTATTTTTCGCAGAAATATAGACAGTATTTTTACTTTTTGGGGCTGTATCATCAGAAACCAAATCAACTTTATTCATTACATAAGTGATCTCAGCATTTCTTGGTTTATGCTCAATTGGAATCAACCTCTCTAAGACCTTTCCTGGTTGATTACTATCTACATCCGTTAAATCACATACCATTAATATATGATCTGCCTCAGATATTGCCATTATCGCACGTTCGATACCCAGGTTCTCTACTATGTCATCACTTTCACGAATTCCGGCTGTATCAATAATATGTAGTGGAACACCATTTATTTGAATAGACTCTTTTAGTACGTCACGAGTAGTACCTGCAATATGTGTGACAATCGCACTCTCTCGACCAGATAAAGCATTGAGTAAACTTGATTTACCTGCATTCGGTTTGCCAGCAATGACAACTTGAATACCTTCTCGCAATAAAACACCTTGCTGTGATTTATTCAAAACCTCATCAAGCTCATCGATAATTTTTCGATACCCATCATGGATATGTGCATCTGATAATAAATCAATTTCCTCTTCTGGAAAATCAATCGCAGCTTCAACATAAACCCTCAAATGTATCAGCTTTTCTACTAAACTATTGATTGCATTTGAAAAGTCACCTTGTAAAGACTTTAATGCAGATTTTGCGGCTTGTTCAGATGATGCATCAATCATATCGGCAATCGCCTCAGCTTGAACTAAATCCATCTTATCATTTAAAAAAGCCCGCTGAGAAAACTCTCCTGGCTCAGCAATTCTTGCACCAAGACGAACGACTTCTTGCAGAATTAAATCTAATATTATTGGCCCGCCATGCCCTTGAAATTCAACGATATCTTCACCTGTGAAAGAATGTGGCGCTTTAAAATAAATGACGATGCCTTCATCAAGTTTATTTTGCTCATGAGCAAAAATTGAAGTGTAATGCGCATATCTTGGTTTTAGCGCTAGGTTTGTCATCTCTTTAGCAATTCGCCAAGCTTGCGAGCCTGAAACACGTACGATACCAACTCCGCCTTTTCCAGGTGCTGTGGCAATTGCAGTAATTGTATCCCTATAATAAGACATATTTATATCATGGTTTTTTTGTAATAAATTCGTTATAAGTATGTTACTAGAATTTTAATCATTAATATATGTTTGAACTTGACCCAAGATTACAAAATGATTGCCACGTACTTGCTAAGCACAATGATTGTCAAATTTTATTGATGAACAATAAAACAGTACCTTGGATAATTATTGTACCTGAAACAGGTGAAATAGAATTATGCGAACTAGACAACCGCTTACAATCGCAAGTTTTTGACACCATCAATATCCTGTCAAAATACATTAAAACCGTATTCAATCCCGATAAATTAAATATTGGCGCTTTAGGTAATGTTGTCAGTCAGCTTCATATTCATGTTATTGGACGATATCATACTGATAGCGCTTGGCCAAAACCTGTATGGGGGAATATTTCGGATAAGCCTTATACCCAGAATGAGGTAGATAAAATTAAAATACAGCTATTAGATCATTTAAAAACGTATAAATAGGCCTACATTGATTTAATTGTGCAAATTAAGATAGTATGATAATGAAAAAATCAAAGGAGCAATAAATGGCAACAGCTAGAGCAAGACACATATTAGTAGAAACTGAAGCACAATGTAATGATTTAAAAAGCGCTATCGAAGGTGGTTCTGATTTTGCAGCAGAAGCTAAGAAACATTCAAAATGTCCATCAGGTAATAATGGTGGGGATTTAGGTACATTTGGTCAAGGTCAAATGGTTCCTGAATTTGATAAAGTATGTTTTACTGGTGAAGTTGGTAAAGTACACGGCCCAATTAAAACTCAATTTGGCTACCACTTACTTGAAGTTCTTGAAAGATCATAATTATATCAAGACGACTAAAGATTGTTTTTTATTCATAATCTTAAAATTATCAGTGCTTTGTTAAGTCAATCCTGATACAATTCTGCCCTCATAAAATATTAATTATAGAGTTCTAAATGTCTTCGACGATTACTTTTGACCAATTAGGTATTAACCAAAATATCTTAAATGTTATTCAATCATTGGGTTATGAAACCCCATCACCTATTCAAAGTGAAATCATTCCGTACATGCTTGAGAAAAGAGATGTACTTGGACAAGCACAAACAGGTACTGGGAAAACAGCCGCTTTTGCCTTACCAATACTAACAAATATTGATGTCTCAGCTAAAAAGCCACAGGCTTTAATCCTCGCACCAACACGTGAGCTTGCCATTCAGGTTGCAGAAGCATTTCAAAAATACGCCTCTCAAATGAAAGGTTTTCAGGTGTTGCCTATTTATGGTGGACAAGACTATTCACCTCAGCTTCGTCAGCTAAAGAGAGGTGTTAGTGTTGTTGTTGGAACACCAGGCCGTGTGATGGATCACATGCGCAAAGGATCTTTAGTATTAGACGATCTAAAAACTTTAGTGTTAGATGAAGCAGATGAAATGCTTAGAATGGGCTTTATTGATGATGTTGAGTGGGTACTAGAGCATGTACCTAATGAAGCACAAAAAGCACTCTTTTCTGCCACCATGCCAAAAGATATTCGTCGAATAGCACAAAATTATTTAACTTCACCGAAAGAAGTTACTATTAAATCTAAAACAACCACTGCTGAAAGCATCAACCAACGCTATTGGTTAATAAGTGGTTTAAATAAATTAGATGCTTTAACTCGGATATTAGAAGCAGAACATTCAGACGGTATCATCATCTTTGTCCGTACTAAAATAGCAACAATAGAATTGACAGATAAACTTCAAGCGAGAGGATTTCAAGCTTCTGCGCTAAATGGTGATATTCCACAAAACTTACGTGAAAAAACAATCGAACACTTAAAAAATGGAAAAATTGACATTATTGTGGCGACAGATGTTGCTGCTCGAGGCATTGATGTAAGCAGAGTATCCCATGTAATCAATTATGATATTCCTTATGATACCGAAGCCTATGTTCACAGAATTGGTCGAACTGGTCGTGCAGGTAAAACGGGTGAAGCAATTTTGTTTGTCGCACCAAGAGAAAGAAGATTATTAAGCCAAATTGAGCGTGCGACCAAACAGAAAGTCACCAGCATGGATTTGCCATCAATAAAAACAATCAACACTAAACGTGTAGAAAGTTTTAAAGAAAAAATCACTGAAACGATTAAGTCAGATAATACTGAATTTTATAAAAATCTGATTTTAGAATACCAAGAAAACACTGAAAGTGAACTTATTGACATTGCCGCAGCCTTAGCAGTCTTAATGCAAGGTGATACGCCATTGCTACTCAATGAAAAACGTGAATTTGTTAAGAGACCTGAAAAATCATTTTCAAAACGTGAGCCTAGACAGCGCAGAAGCAATGATGAAAATATGGAAACATATCGAGTCGCTGTAGGTAAGATTGATGGTTTACAGCCTGGAAATCTAGTGGGTGCCATTGCAAATGAAATTAATCTAGACAGTAAAAATATTGGCAGGATTTCTATCTATGATACTTATGCAAATGTTGACCTACCAACTGGCATGGCCAAATCAGTGCTTAACCACTTAAAAAATGTTTGGGTTTCGGGCAAAAAACTGAATATCTCTAAAAAATAGTTACTGCTGTCTAATTCAGCAACAGCACTTAAGAATCTATTCAATAAAATCTTACACAGTGAGTGATAATTCCAAATTTAAATCGCTAATTTACACTATAAACTTGAAAATATAAGATTTTATACGAAGCTTAAATAATCACAATACGATTATTTTCCGGTATGTTGAATAAGATTTTCCAAGTTATTGGAATTAGTTTGATTTGCGCTCCATTTATTTCTCAGGCAAGCAATATCAATGAGTTTTCGCAAGATCCCTGGAACGGAGATGTGACAGAGCGCATGCGTAAAAGCCCTAGCAAAACAAAAATTAGAAAGATCCCTGCTCAACATATACAAAATGTAAAAGGTGGAGACTCTGATGAGCCTAGGACAAAAAACGACAACCCCTTATACGGACTTTTTACAGACGGTACATTTACATTAGCGGCGCTTGGTACATATGTTTATGGGCAACCTAACAATTATTGGGGCTATGGAACCGAGCTATTTGCTCAAACAGGACAAATAGCTGGATTCTCCGTCGGCGGAAATTACATGTTTGTTAATCCTTGGTTTATGGGAAAAATTAATCCTTTTCCACCGGATGAGCAAAATATTTTTGTCCCATCAAATAGAGTATTAGCTGTATCACAGGCATACCTTCAATATCAATTTGATGATATTTTTCAGGCAAATGCTGGATGGTTGTACATTAATACACCTTGGTTAACTTCATTCAATCCTGTTGCAGTTACCCAAGCAACCTTCCAAGGTGTTCTCACTAATTTACAAATAGGAGATCACTTATTACTAACTGCCTTAGCAATTGATCGATACAAAGGGCTTCCTGCAACCAATTTTTCTCATGAAACAATGTACTCTGATGGTTTAAATACAGGTACAGGCACCCCAACAGCTGGTGACTCGGCGGGAGCAGTATCCGTTGGTTTACAATATAACCCAAATGCTGATGTAAATATAAATGGCTGGGGTTACATCTTTTTTAACTATGCCAGCATGCTATATTTAGACGGTGGTAGATCTTTTCATGTTAATTCAAATAATACATTAACTTTTAACTTACAAGGCAGTCTTCAAAGCACTCTTGCTACCGGCAGTAATACTATAGAGAATAATGGCTACGGCGCACCAGATAATCAAATGCTAGGTGCTGAGCTTATTTATGCATTTAAGAACTATAGCTTTACAGTCGGATACAATGCCTTGCTGGGCTCTTCTAGTAGCTTTGGACAGGGCGGATTGATATCACCTTATACTTATCAAATTGCTAATGATCCATTATTCACAACAAGCTATATTGCAGGTATGGTTGAAAAATCAGGTGGGCAGGCTGTTAAGATTACTCCTGCCATGACACTACTTGATGATGACCTATCTCTCGCAACAAGTTATGCATATTATAATACCAGAGATGTGCCTGATTCAGCTGAATGGGATGTGATTGCTACCTACCAAGTTAAACAAGTGCAAGGATTACAATTAATGTTTGACTACTCTCTTTTATATACATCTGAACAACCGCCGGGAAACGCTTTTTCTAGCCTAGTACAGTTTATGGTTACTTACTTATACTAAAAATGTATTGCTTATGTTTTTATGCAATACCTTTTGCTAGGATTCTAAATAGATAACTTATAAATTTTAATATGAAAAATAGTTTTACACATAAATTGATACTCGTAATGTTCTTAGGCCTAATTATATTTGGATTTATTCTAATAGGACTTCTACAACAACCTGTTAAAAAACATATAAAATCTAGTATTTCAGTCTATCAACACCCAAATATGCATAGTCTTTTAGTTACTAAAGTAACAAATACTGACCCAATTGTTGGTATTTACCAAAAAGGCGCTTGGATTGAAGTCGCTAACACCTCTAATGGTATGGTAGGTTGGATGCGATACCCAGATTTTAGTCATATCATAAATCCTAGTAAAAGCTTGTTATTAACTTCTACTAAAGTGAAAAAAAAGATCCAATTAGATCGATTTTCACAACAAGCATTGGAGCTTCAGCAGCAATTAAACACCGAGTTACGCACTCAGCCAGACCCAGAAGCAATCAAAAAAATGAATGCATCTTATGAATCTCAACTTTTATTAATTCAAAAAATGATCAAAAATATGCAAGCAGATTTAAAAGACTACCAATAGATACATATTTAGGGAGAATAATATGGCCACACCACTTAATAGAACCGTTGGATTTTTAGCAACAGGATCTGAAATTGTGAGTGGCGAAATTCTCAATACAAATGGTCAAAATATTGCGCAATCACTCCAAGCTAAAGGCGTACTATTAGGCCAACATGTCACTGTTGATGATCAAGAAGAAAACCTATATCAAGCATTAAACTATCTATACCAATCTCATCAGATTATTATTATAACAGGCGGACTTGGCCCAACCTCGGATGACAGAACACGTTTTGTCGTTGCTAAATTAATCAACGAAGCGCTTGAGTTTCATCAACCAACCTGGGACTGGATCGTACAACGCTTCAGTGAACGAAGTATTCCAATTACTGAAAATAATCGCCAACAAGCTTTATTTCCTAAGTCTGCAACTGTCTTACCAAACGAAAATGGATCAGCTGATGCTTGTATGATTAAACATAATCAAAAGTGGATATTTATGTTACCTGGACCCCCCAGAGAATGTTTACCTGTTTTTGAGAAATATGTTTTACCTGCCATAGAAGCAGCAGGCTTTACTTCAGATGAACGATTATTTCGCTGGCGGTTACTCGGCACCTCTGAATCTAAAATGGCTGAACAATTAGAACCTTTGGCTGAAAAGCACAACGTTACTTTTGCATATCGTGCTGGATACCCTTATCTTGATATTAAAGTTATGTTGCCAAATAATGAGACAAATAAAAACATTGTTAATGATATTCGAGCGCTTGTATCTCCTTATTTAGTGACGACAGAACATACGAATTTATCTGCACAGTTGAGAGAAAGATTAAAATCATTAAACCATAAAGTTTGGATTGATGACCAAGCAACAAAAGGCTCTTTTATCTCTGAACTCTTATCGCCTGATAATCATCATGTTTTATCCTCTATTCAAGCAGATACTGAATCAACGTATCTAGATTTTAAAGTCACACTCAAGGGTTTAGAAAACTACTGGAAGCCCATCCCTAACCAACACCTCACCAAACTAACACTTGTTATTGAGAATAATAATATAAACAAGCAATTCACCTGCGATTTATTTTTACGCGGCCAAGAGACATTAAACTATGTTTTAGAATTCAGTTCACATAAAATATTGAATGAAATCAATGGAGTATAAAATATCAGATTATTTTATCTTTTATTAATACTACTTTAATATCATCTCTCTAAAGTATCTATCAAGCTTAGAACATCTGCTCAATTGCCATAATATTAAAAAAAGGGTAAAATAAGGGCAGATTTAATTAGGAGCACCCTATGACAAAAGCATTAGTAGTAAAACAAAACTTTTTACCTATTCCAGCGCTGTCTGATACATCAGGCCTGAGTAGTTATTTAAATTTTGTTCATAACGTACCCATGCTTACAGAAGAAGAAGAAAAACAATATGCTTTAAGACTGCAGCAGCAAGGTGACCTTGAAGCAGCACAAAAATTAATTATGTCGCATTTACGCTTTGTTGCTCGTATTGCCAAAGGCTTTTCTGGCTATGGGTTACCAACAACTGATTTGATTCAAGAAGGGAACATTGGACTAATGAAAGCAGTTAAACGCTTTAACCCAGATTTAAATGTTCGTCTTGTGTCATTTGCAGTGCACTGGATTAAAGCTGAAATTCATGAGTACATTCTTAAGAACTGGCGAATCGTCAAAATTGCAACGACCAAGTCTCAACGTAAACTATTTTTTAACTTACGTAGTTCTAAAAAGCGTTTAGGCTGGTTTAGCCAAGAAGAAATCAATGCCGTTGCTGAAGATTTGAATGTAAAGCCAGAAACGGTGATCGAAATGGAAAAACGTATGAATGCATACGATATGACATTTGATGCACCACTCGACAGTGAAAATGACGAAGTGTTTACACCAGCCATGTTTTTGAAAGATGAGAGCGAATCTCCAGAGGAGCTCGTTTCTAATCAAGACATGGAATCACACATGACTAGCAAGCTTATGTTGGCACTTGATAACCTAGATGAACGTAGCCAAGATATTCTAAGATTACGTTGGTTAGCTGATGAAAAAGCAACACTGCATGACCTAGCAGATAAATATGGTGTTTCAGCAGAACGTGTTCGTCAACTTGAAGCCAGCGCCATGGAAAAAATTAAAACTGTAATCAGCAAAGAGGCTGCTTAGTTTTAATTTTTCTCAGGGAAACATACCCCATTAACGCCCTCTTCCCACATTTTATATTTTTTCATAACTGAAATAAAAGGATCTGAACAAATAATTTGATCATGCCAATTTAATAGCTTATAAAGATCATTTTCTTCTAGTAATTTCCGATTATGACTAACAATCTGCCTAACAAAGGGAAATAACGCATAGTCATAAATTTTATGTTGAGCACCTACAATAGCCTGCTGTTCTAATAAACCTTCAAAGCCATTCAAAAAGACCAGTAGCTTCTCTCCTGATTCTATTTCATTAATCTCTGGATACTTATCAATAAACTTATATTCCCGAATTGCTTTATTTAATTTAGGGATAATTTTTAAAATTGGTTCACCAACTTGTTGTTGATGAGGATCGAGATTTATTAATCCTAAGGGGTCATTTTGTTTTAGTGCCCAATACATAATATCCAGACTTTCATCAATGACCTGACCATTTGGTAACTGTAATACTGGCACTGTCGCTTTTGGTGAAATAGCTAACATTGCTTGCGGTTTTTGCCTTAGAACAACTTCTCTTAACTCAACTTGAATATTTGCAGTATACAATGCAATACGTGCACGAATTGCAAAAGGACATCGCCGAAAGCTATATAGTATTGGCTTAGACATAGTGATAATTATCTTTTAGATATTGGTATGTATTTCAGTGGATCAGGGCCCGTATAGTCTGCACCTGGTCGAATTAATTTATTATTCTCACGCTGCTCAATAACATGTGCTGCCCAGCCTGTTACACGAGAACACACAAAAATAGGTGTAAACATAGCGGTTGGAATACCACAAAAATGATAAGCTGATGCACTGTAAAAATCGAGATTTGGGAAAAGCTTCTTTTCATCCCACATGATTTTTTCAATCACTTCTGAAACAGGATAGAGAAATGTATTTCCGACATCCTTAGCTAATTTCTTAGACCAGGCTTTAATAACATCCGATCTTGGGTCTGAGTCTCGATACACCCGATGACCAAAGCCCATAATTTTCTCTTTGTTCACCAACATATTACGCAAACCCTTATCTGCTTCTTCAACTGAATTGAATTTTTGGATTAACGCCATTGCCGCTTCATTTGCCCCGCCATGTAAAGGCCCTCGCAACGTGCCGATAGCTGAGGTAATCGCTGAATGAAAATCTGATAAAGTTGCTGCTGTTACACGAGCTGCAAAAGTTGATGCATTAAACTCGTGCTCAGCATATAAAATAAGGGATACATCCATCGCACGTGTATGTAGTTCGGATGGCTTCTTACCATGCAGTAAATGCAAAAAGTATGCAGCTGTACTTTGGTCATCCAATTCAACATCGATACGCTTATGATGATTCACAAAATGATACCAATAGTTCAGTATAGCTGGGTATAGGGCAATTAATCGGTCAGCAATTGCTTCATTTTTAAATGAATCATCTTCAGGTTCAATATTCCCTAAAAATGACGTTGCTGTTCTTAGCACATCCATTGGATGCGCCTCTGCAGGTATTTTCTCTAAAACTTCTTTCAGCTCTTGAGGGAATTGCCTTAATGAAATTAATTTCTTTTTATACTGCGTTAACTCATTTTCAGTTGGTAATCTTTTATAGAGTAACAAATATGCAACTTCTTCAAATGTGGCATGTTCTGCTAAGTCATAAATATCATAACCACGATAACTTAAACCTAACCCTTGTTTACCAACGGTACATATTGCTGTTTCTCCAGCAGTTATACCTGCCAGACCACCTGTAGATTTTCCCGACATGATTCATCCAATTTTATTGCTATGCAATAAGTATAGCAATTCATATGCCATAATCTGTGCATGATTATAAGGAACATTATATTTCTGGTTAGCACGATAATATTAGCATTTGATAAACCTATATCCTATAACTTGACTTAAAGGTAAGTCACCAGATATGCTAAAAATAGTTATCTATTAAGAGAAAATTTATGAAACTATCCATCATTGTCGCTTATGATAAAAACAGAGGTATTGGTAAAAATAATACCCTACCTTGGTGTTTAAAAGATGATTTAAAATTTTTTAAAGAAACAACAGCAAATAAACCTGTAATTATGGGCCGTAAAACCTATGAGTCCATTGGCAGACCATTACCTAATCGACGTAATATCATATTAAGCCAACAAGATTTAAAAATTGAGGGATGTGAAGTCTATAGTGATATTAAATTTGCGTTGTCACAAGTACAAAGCGTTCCAGAAGTTTTTATCATCGGTGGTGGAAATATTTATAAGCAGCTCATA
Source organism: Francisellaceae bacterium (assembly GCA_028355575.1). Lineage (GTDB taxonomy): Bacteria > Pseudomonadota > Gammaproteobacteria > Francisellales > Francisellaceae > CAJXRW01. Next base: position 27,363 of record JAOMSY010000006.1, read on the forward strand.
TCCAAAGTAGATGCACTCTATATTACCAAAGTAGATACAGTTGTGGATGCTGATGCATTTTTCCCAGACTGGGATGAAAAAAAGTTTGAGTTATTATCAAGCAAGCATTTTGATAAATCTGAAAAAAATGAGTTCAATTTTGATATTGAAATATGGAAAAGAATAATTTTTTAGCAATTATTCCCTGCTTCTTCAAATTTTTCAAGCGCCTCAAGCCATTCTAGCTCAACAGATTCGGCTAATTCTTTTTTATCTGCATATACTATAGATAACTCAGCTAAAGCATCTGTATCCGCTGCTATTTCAAATTCGTTTTCCAAAGCACTTATTTCTTGAAGCAATTTTTGATGTTGTTTCTCTAACTTAACCACTTTATCTTTATAAGATTTAATTTTTGCTCGTTCAGATGCACGTTTCTGTCGATCTTCTTTTTTGTTACCTGAACTAGTTTCTGCTGTTTGATTATCAGCACGATTTTGATTTTTCTGCTCTCTAAGACTATCTAAAATCAATTTCTTATATTGGTCTAGGTCTCCCTCATAAGGCTCCACACATCCATCATGAACTAACCAGTATTCATCAACCGTTGATTCCAATAAATATCGATCATGTGAAACCAGAATCAATGCACCTTCATAAAACTGTAGCGCAGAATTAAGTGCTTGGCGTAATGAAATATCTAAGTGATTTGTAGGTTCATCTAAAATCAATAAATTTGGGCTTAAGTACACCAATGAAGCTAATACCAAGCGGGCTTTTTCACCCCCAGAGAAGCACTTAACATCTGTTTGCGCCATCTCATTCGAAAACATAAAGCTGCCAAGGAAATTTCTCAGAGCCTGATCAGTGGCTTTAGGGTCTATTCGCCTGAAATAATCTAATGGGGTATCAATTTCATCGAAGGACTCTAGCGCATGTTGGGCAAAATAACCAACTTTTAACTGATCATGAGCTGTCTGTTGTCCTGATATTAATGCTAGATTTCCAACTAGTGATTTAATTAAGGTTGATTTACCAGCGCCATTTTTACCTAGCAGACCAATCCGCATTCCAGAAACAAGATTAATATTCACATCTGATAAAATGGGCGCATCGTTATATCCGATTTCACCATCTTCTAATACGATAAGCGGGCCTGATAAAGACTTAGTAGTTGGAAATTCAAATGAAAAAGATGAAGTGCGTTGTACTGCTTCTATCCTTTGCATTTTTTCTAACATTTTAACCCGACTTTGCGCCTGTTTTGCTTTGCTTGCCTTTGCTTTAAATCGATCAATAAAACTTTGAAGATGCTCTATATTCTTTTGCTGTTTCTCATATTGTTTCGCTTGGAGTTCTAACTCCTCGGCACGTAATATTTCATATCGAGAATAATTACCACCATAGAGTTTCATCTGCTTATTTTCAATCAATAAAATTTCATTAACAACTTGATCTAGAAAGAAGCGATCATGGGAGATTAGCAATATCATACCCTGGTAGGCTAATAGCCATTTTTCCAACCAGACTAAAGCATCAATATCTAAATGGTTTGTAGGTTCATCCAGTAATAGCACATCAGAAGGATTTAATAATGCCTGCGCTAAATTTAAACGGATCTGCCAACCACCTGATAATTCTTTAACTTGTTGTGTTAACTGTTGCTGAGTGAAACCTAAACCACTCAATAATTTTGCTGCTTCAGCTTCAATGGCATAACCACCTAACTCTTCGAACGAAACTTGTTTTTCGGTGTAGTGATCAACCTGCTGCCCTTCAACAGCACGCTGCATTTCTAAATAGAGCTCATAGAACGAAGCATAACCAGAAATAACATAGTCTAATACAGGTAAATGGTCATTTAAGATTTCTTGCTGGACAGTCGCAACTCTTAAACCATTGGCACATTCAATGTCACCAGAGTCAGTTTCAAGTTGATTTAATATTAATGAAAATAGCGTTGTCTTCCCAACACCGTTATTACCAACAATACCAATTTTGTGCCTTGGGTAAAAAGTTGCCGAGGCATCTACAAAAATTGATTTTAAGCCTCTTTGCAGAGAAATATTTTTAACAGCGATCATTTAATCGCCATAAACTCTTTCCAAGAACTCACTGAAATATCTTTACCATGTAACCGAGCCAATGATTGCATAGCTAATTCTGCGTTCTGTAAGTTCGTGATTAATGGCAAATGATGATCGATTGCTAAACGTCGAATGCTAAAACCATCTGTCACATGCTCTTCACTTAAGTGCTGCTGACGTCTTGGGATATTAATGATTAAATCTACCTCTCTCGCAGAGATTAATGATTCAACTGTTGGTGATTTTTTCTCGCTTATTTTGTGCAATCTCTCTGACTCAATGCCGTTCTCGGCAAGGTAATCATGAGTACCTTGAGTGGTAAATATTTTCCAACCTGCTTTATATAAACTGAGTATCTCAGGTAATAATTTAGACTTAAGATCTCCCCCAATTGACAAAAATACGCGCTTACGCTTAATAGACAATTCTGTTGCCTGCCATGACTTATAGAAGGCTTCATGCAAGCTATCACCTAGACATGCCACCTCCCCAGTTGAAGACATTTCAACATGTGCGACCGGATTGGCACCTTTTAGTCTATTATATGAAAATTGTGATGTTTTAACGCCAACATAATTTAAGTCAAGCGTATTGTAATATTTGGGAACATATTTTTCCATAATAATTTGAGTGGCAATTTCTATAAAATTATATCCAGAGACTTTTGATACAAAAGGGAAGGATCGTGATGCACGTAAATTACATTCAATCACTTTGAGTTCATTTTCTTTAGCAATAAACTGGATGTTAAATGGCCCTGAGATATTTAAAGCTTTAACCACTTTTTTCGTAATTTGTTTTGCACGTCGAATCGTCTCTAAATAAAGTCGCTGCGGTGGCAAGACAATGGTAGCATCACCAGAATGGACGCCTGCATTTTCAACATGTTCAGAAATTGCAAAGATTGCGATTTCACCATTCTGTGCCACACCATCCATTTCCAATTCTTTGGCATTTTGAATAAAGTCAGAAATAACCACTGGATGATCAGGTGATATATCACCCGCTTCTTTTAAATATTTTTCTAAGTCCCGTTCAGAATAAATTACATTCATCGCTGCACCAGAAAGCACATAAGATGGGCGTACTAAAATGGGATAATCTACTTCTTTTGCAAATTGTTTGGCTTTTTCAAGACTTGAAACAGACTGCCACGCAGGTTGATCAACGCCAATATCATTTAATAAATTTGAGAAAATTTCACGATTTTCAGCACGGTTAATATTTTCTGGAGATGTGCCTAAAATTGGATAACCCGCTTCGTGTAAAGGGATCACTAGGTTATTAGCAATTTGTCCACCAACCGAAACAACAACCCCTTTGAGCGATTCAAAATCTGCGATATCCTGGACACGCTCCAAGGTTAACTGTTCAAAATATAGACGATCTGACTCGTCATAATCTGTAGATACTGTTTCTGGGTTTGAGTTAATGATAATAGGCGACTCACCCATTTTCTTTAACGCATGCGATGTTGTGACGCCACACCAATCAAACTCAACAGATGAGCCAATACTATAAGGGCCTGAACCTATAACGAGTACGCTTTTTTGCGGTGATGGCTCGATATCATGTTCATTACCATGGTAAGTCATATATAAGTAATTTGTTTCTGCTTCAAACTCACCCGCCAAAGTATCAATTTGTTTAACTACAGGAGTAATTTTTTGAGAGATACGCCATGCTCGCAATGCTTTCTCATCCATATCCATAAACTTGGCGATACTTCTGTCAGTAAATCCAAGTTTTTTAGCTTCTTTCAATAAAGCAGGTGATAGGTGTTCTTTCTGAAGTAAAGTATTCTCCATTGCAGCAATGGTATGCATATGATTCAAGAACCACGGATCAACACCTGACAGATCATGAGCCTCTTTTACAGAAGCACCTTGTAAGAAAAACTTATACAGCGCAAAAATACGACGATCGGTAGCGCGCTCAATTTCTTGTTTGATATCTGGGATATTTTGGCGATAATCTGACAAATCGGCAACGCCAATATTTAACATACCAACTGCTTTTTGTAATGCTTCAGGAAAAGAACGGCCAATTGCCATTACTTCACCCACACTTTTCATCTCAGTACCGATAAAACGTTCTGCTTTTTTAAGTTTATGCGTATCCCATCTTGGAATTTTAACAACAATATAATCCAAGGCTGGTTCAAAATAAGCACATGTTTTTTTGGTTACATTGTTTTCTAATTCAAATAATTTATATCCCAACGCCAATTTCGCTGCAACAAACGCAAGAGGATAACCTGTTGCCTTAGAAGCTAAAGCTGAAGAGCGTGATAAACGTGGATTAATTTCGATGACACGATATTCAGATGTTCTTAAATTAAACGAATATTGGACATTACACTCACCGATAATTTCAAACTCATTCGCAATATCAATCGCAATTTTACGCAAACGATGATATTCCTCGTTAGTTAGCGATTGTGATGGAGAGACCACAATACTTTCACCTGTATGAATACCCATTGGGTCAAAGTTTTCCATATTGCAGACTGTTAAAACATTACCCGCGCAGTCACGTACAACCTCATATTCGAATTCACTCCAACCCAATAAAGACTCTTCAATAAGGACTTGAGACGTCGCACCAAGTGTTTCCTTAACTCGCATTTCTAGTTCTTCTCGTGTTTGAACAACACCTGAACCTAAACCACCTAAAGAAAACCCTGAACGCATCATTAAAGGGAAGCCAATTTCATCCGCGGCGGATAAAGCGTCTTCCACGGTTGAAGCAACGATACTCTTTGCAGAATTAATATTAATGGTATCAAGACGAGCTTTAAAAAGCCCTCTATCTTCAGCTTCACGGATGGTATCAACACTGGTACCAAGCACCTCGATATTATGTAAAGCCAAAATACCTTTTTCTTCTAGTTTTAGACCAAGGTTAAGCGCCGTTTGACCACCAAAACCTAGCAGAATGGCATCTGGTTTTTCTTTTTCAATGATTTTAGTAACATGTGGTAGATCAAGCGGTTCAAAATACACCTCATCTGCCATTTCTGGGTCAGTTTGTATTGTTGCAATATTAGGATTTACTAGAATTACTTTAATCCCTTCTTCTTTCAAAGCTTTAATCGCTTGTGAACCAGAATAATCAAATTCACCTGCTTGAGAAATCCGAATTCCTCCAGATCCCAATAAAAGTACTTTTTTAATATCTTTGCGCATATGGATATAGTCCTATTTTTTCTGCCTACTAGTTTAATCTTAAATTGTTTAAATACCAAATACAGTAATCTGCTTAGTGCATATTTATGCTAGAAATATTATGGATATCTCCATACAATGTATCACACATACACTTTATCTATTAGCGCATGGACAAAATTCAATCTATTAGAGGCATGAATGATATATTGCCTTCCGAAACACACCAGTGGCAATTTCTCGAATCCACAATAAAAAAAGTTTTAGATAATTACGGTGTTGAAGAAGTACGCCTACCGATTGTTGAAAAAAGTGAATTATTTCATCGCGGTGTAGGTGACGGAACGGATATTGTTGAAAAAGAAACCTATGACTTCGAGGATAGAAGCCAAGAAAAGCTAACGCTTAGACCTGAGGGCACAGCAGGTTGTGTTCGCGCAATGATCCAGCATGGCTTAATTAAAAATCAAACCCAAAAAGTTTGGTATATGGGCCCGATGTACCGCTATGAACGTCCACAAAAAGGACGTTATAGGCAGTTCTATCAATTGGGCATTGAATATTTTGGCTACACTGGTTCTGTCATTGAAGCTGAGCTGATTACCTTAACCTGGCAACTATGGCAAACATTAAACATCCATCAAAATGTTACTTTAGAGATTAATAATCTAGGTGACCAACAGGCTAGAGCTAACTACGCTACTGCACTGGTTGAATATTTTAGCCCAATAAAAGAGCAACTTGATAGTGATAGCCAAAGACGATTAACCAAGAACCCATTACGCATCCTTGATTCTAAAAACGAAAATACACAAGCGTTATTAGAGAATGCACCTAAAATTGATGAATACCTTGATGAAAAATCTCAAAATAATTTTAAGCAATTATGCCATTTTTTAACTGAGAAAAAAATTCCTTATAAGGTCAATAAACACCTGGTTAGAGGCATAGACTACTATACCCATACCGTGTTTGAATGGAAAACTAACCTACTTGGGGCACAAGACACGATTTGTGCTGGCGGACGCTATGATGCACTTACCGAACAATTAGGCGGTAGTAATACCCCTGCCTTAGGCTTAGCAATGGGACTAGAGAGACTGTTATTATTACTAGCATCAGCAAATCAACTCCCAGTTAAAGAAGAACAATTTGACATTTGCATCATTTCATCTGGCGAAGCTGCAATTTGGAAAGGTCTAAGCATCTCTGAGTCGATACGCTGTAAACTCTCTAACTTAAAGATATTTGTCAATTCAGCTCAAGTAGGTTTTAAATCTCAATTCAAACGAGCAGATAAATTCAATGCGAAAATTGCCATCATCATTGGTGATGAAGAAATTAAAGCAGAAAAATTTGGCGTCAAATTCCTACAGGATCATGTTGAGCAACAACATCTCACACTTGAAAATATTATCACCTGCCTAAAAGATTATTTTTTATAAAGCTTTTAAATATAGACTGCTGCTTCTGATCAGATAATACGGATAGATGTCCACCAGACAATTCACAAGTTAAATAATGGCATTGCAATCTATTTTCTATTGATATTGATGATGATGAAGGCACCAAACGGTCATATTTCGCATATACATTTAAAACGGGACAGGTAATTTTTGAAAGGTCAATTTTTCCAGAAATTAAAATGTTCTCATCAATAAATTCTTGAATATAGTTTTTTAACAATTCTGCTGGAATATCAGGCGTTTGATTTAGCCAAGCTTCTATAATTTTATACTCTTTAATTTGTTTTCGTGATGCTGCATCTATCACTCGACCTAAATAATACTGGCTCGGTTTTAGCATCGAAAAAAAATTTTGTAAATATAATCCAGGTATCATGTTTTGAGCTTCAACCATTAACATCATTTTTTGAGAAAGCTTATAGATCAGCGTGTTATGGTCACTATGATCTATCGGAGCCATCATTAAAGTAACGGAAGAAATGGTATTCGGATACAAAGCTGCATATGCCAATGCAAACACACCCCCTTGGCAAATACCACTTAAATGGTAGCTTAAGTATTGTTTTTGCTGGATAATTTGAACTGCTTGATCAATATATAATGAATAGTAAGATTCAACGTTATTTGCCTTATTATCCAAACTATTCAATTTCCATTTAATCAAAAAAACATCGAAACCTAACGCTTGATAAGTTTTTACCAACGATATCTCTTCACTAAAATCTAAAATATCAGGACTATTTACCCAAGAATAGACCAATAATACCGCTTTATCTGCGTGTCTATCATTATGATATTTTAATAACTGATATGCCTGATCAGTGACAAGCACATCAGTCTTCTCATTCCAATTATAACTTGAGTGTATAGATGTTTCTATTTTAGAAAGACCATGGCTAATAAGCTCTATCTCTTGCCTAATAAGCTGCCAATTGATCATACTGCTTCTTTTAGATCTTTAAAGTTAATATCATATCAGATTAGGCACCAATAGCGCCTCTTTCTCATTGAGATTTACTCAACTATATTTGCAATATCACAACAAATTAGACATGATAAATTTTATTCCTTACTTTGCAGCTATGTTGATGTCTCAAAATATTTTTCCTGATTTACGTGCTTATGTCACCATAAATAGAGACAACTTAAAGCACAACTTTCAAGTACTTAAAAACCTAAATCCCGATAGTAAAATAATCTGCATGGTCAAAGCAAATGCTTATGGTCACGATAGTGTCTATGTTGCTAAAGCTTTAGACAAACAAACCAGTTACTTTGGTGTTGCTAGTATAGAAGGGGCAATCAAGCTTGTTGAGTCAAACATAAAAGCCAAAGTACTAATATTTTCAGGATTTTTTTGCAAAGAACAAATTTCTGTTATGAAAAAATTTCACTTAATTCCCGTTATTCATAGCATTTATCAGCTTCAGCTACTGCTAGAATATGCTCCTGAGTGGGGAGTAGAATTGTGGTTAAAAATCAATTCTGGCATGAATCGCTTAGGATTGTCAGAAATGGAATTTGAGCAAGCAAATAAATTGCTTACTGAAGGAAAACATCACCTTACGGGTATAAATCTTATCAGTCATTTAGCTGAATCACATGACGAAGAAAGTCAATTTACATTAAAACAAATCAATTATTTTAAATTTCTATCAAAATATAAAATTTACGACTTAATAAGTATTAATAATTCTGCCGCATCCATTATCTATCCAGACCCTTATTTCAATACTGTTCGCTTTGGTATATCACTATATGGCATCTCTACGCTTTCAGGTGAAACTAAAAGATCGCTAGATTTAAAACCTGTAATGACATTTAAATCTCAAATAATTGCTATCCAAAAAATTAAACAAGGTGAAAGCGTTGGTTATGATCGAAATTGGTTTGCAAATGTTGACTCAATAATTGCAATTATTCCCGTCGGATATGGTGATGGCTACCCTCAACATGCTACAAATGGCACACCCATTTTAATTAAAGGCAGAGAATGCCCATTAGTGGGAAATGTTTCTATGGATATGCTTGCTGTCGACATTACTTCTCTGACGGATATAAACATTGGTGAGCCTGTCACTTTATGGGGAGAAGGCCTACCCGTTGAAAAAGTTGCAAAAGCAATGCAATTTTCTCCATATGGGCTAGTCGCTGGTATACGCAGAAGAGTCTACCATCATTTTATTTAAATTTCTGAACAGGGATTAATTGTCAAAAATAGCCTCTACAAAATCTTCTGCCTCAAAAGGTTGTAAGTCATCAATACCCTCACCCACCCCAATAAAACGAATCGGGATATTCAACGCTTTAGAGATTGCAAAAACAATACCCCCTTTTGCAGTTCCATCCATTTTTGTTAAGGTAATGCCTGTTACACCAATTTGAGCTTTAAATTGTTCTGCCTGACTTAAGGCATTCTGCCCTGTCCCTGAATCTAATACTAACATCACTTCATGAGGCGCGGTTTCATCTAACTTTTTAATGACTCTGACAACTTTTTTAAGTTCATCCATTAAATTTGATTTTGTATGTAGGCGACCGGCTGTATCTGCGATAATAATATCAACATCTCTTGCTTTGGCAGCATTTACTGCGTCATAAATAACCGATGCGCTGTCTGCACCAGTGTGTTGTGCCACGACTGGAATATCATTTCTCGCACCCCATTCTTGTAGTTGCTCTACCGCAGCAGCACGAAAAGTGTCACCTGCCGCCATCATGACAGATTTTCCATCTTGTTTGATTTTTTTAGCGAGCTTACCAATTGTCGTCGTTTTCCCAGCACCATTAATACCAATCATTAATAAAACATAAGGTTTTTTTGTGGTATCGATTTCTAAGGGTTTCGTACAGGGTTCTAGAATTGCCTCTAACTCACTTTTTATTAAATCAATTAATTGATCACTGGTTTGGAGCTCATTACGTTTTACTTGTCCTCTAATTTTCTCCATGATCATATTAGTTGAATCAACACCAATATCTGCAACAAGTAGTTGCATTTCTATTTCATCAATAAGATCATCATCAATAATTTTTTTACCTAAAAGAATATCTGAGAATCCCGCACCAAATTTTGAGCTCGTTTTTTTAAGCCCAGTTTTCAGCTTAGAAATAAAACCTTTTTTGCTTGGTACATTAATTTCAGACTGAAGCATTGAATCTTCTTTCTTTTCAGATTCAATTTCTTTCTTAGCTGATTCGATAATTTTTTCATCTTCAACGGTTTCATCCGTTGTTTTCTTATCATTTGAATTTTTAAAAAGCTTAAAAACACTCATTACATCTTACCTATATGTTTTGGCTCTTGAAGAATAATAACCACTATCAAAGCATAATGGTTTTATATCATAACACTATTGATAAATTATGCTCTATTATTGCATTTAAATATATTTTGAAGTAGCTTTCTTATTATACTGGTCTAGTAGAATTATCATGGAAAAAATCTGGTTAGAACATTACCCCAAGGGTATCCCACACACGGTTGATATTGACCCAAACCAAACCATTATAAGCATGTTTGATGATGCTGTGATCAAATACGGTGATAAAATTGCTGATGAATGTTTAGATGTCAAAGTTAGTTATAACAAACTAAATGAACTAAGTGATGCATTTGCAGCATATTGCCAAAACAAACTAGGATTAAAAAAAGGCGACGTTTTAGGCATAATGTCCCCAAATTTAATCCAATACCATATCGCTATATTTGGTGCTCACAAGGCTGGACTGACTGTTACGGGTATCAACCCAATGTACACACCTAAAGAACTGGAATATCAGTTTCAAGATGCCAACATTAAAGCTATCGTAGTACTTGAAAACTTTGCTGAAGTTGTGGAAAAAACTATAAAAACAACACCTGTGGAACATATTATTGTGACCAGTTTAGGTGATATGCACGCTTGCCCTAAAAGCTGTATTATTAATTTTGTTGTGCGTAAAATAAAGAAAATGGTGCCTAAGTATAATCTACCAAAGGCAATCTCATTTAAACAAGTATTAAAGAAAGGCAGCCAATTAGATTACAAACGACCTTCTACAGTAGGAGAAGATTTATCTTTTCTACAGTATACAGGTGGGACAACAGGCAAATCTAAAGGTGTAATGCTTACACACACCAACATTGTGGCTAATATCAAACAAATACATACATTACTATCACCAGTATTCGATGGTAAACAAGAAGAAATATGGTTAGCGCCACTACCAATGTTCCATATTTTTGCATTAACAGCATCTTTTGTACCAATGCTTGCTTTTGGACATAAGAATCTATTTGTCCCCAATCCTCGTGATTTGAAAATGTTTATAAAAATTGCAAAATCCCATAAATTCACATTAATTACAGGTGTGAATACACTGTTTAGCGCACTAGCCTATAACAAAGATTTTCAAGCAGGTGATTACTCAAGCTTAAAAGTGTCTTGGGCTGGCGGCATGCCTGTTCAAGAGCACGTTGCACATAAATGGCATGAAGTAACTGGCTGTCCTCTTCAGGTTGCCTATGGTTTAAGCGAAACATCTCCTGGTGTAAGTGCTGATTTTTATAATACACAAGAGTTCAGTGGATCCATCGGCTACCCATTCCCTAATACAGATGTAGAAATCCGTGATGCAGAAAATGGTGAATTAAAGCCAATCGGTGAATCTGGCGAAATATGTGTTAAAGGCCCTCAAGTCATGAAAGGCTATCTAAACAAACCTGAAGAAACCGCTAAATCTTTACAAGATGGCTGGTTTAAAACTGGTGATGTTGGCATCATGAATAATGATGGACAAATAAAACTTGTTGATCGTACAAAAGACATGGTGATTGTTTCAGGATTTAATGTCTATACCGTTGAAGTCGAGCACGTGATTGCACATATGCCAGAAGTCTTAGATGTCGCCGTAATTGGTGTTCCAAACAAAAAAACAGGTGAAGCACTAAAAGCGCATATTGTCCTTAAAGAAGGGAAAACGCTAACAGCTCAACAAGTAATAGATTACTGCCATGAGAATATCACGAGATATAAAACACCAAAACTGATTAGCTTTAATGAGGCTTTACCATTAAGTCCCGTAGGTAAAATACTTAAAACTGAGCTCAGAAAACTGCCAGAAAATTTAAAATTTTTTGAAGAGGCTGAGAGAGAAAATTAAGATTCTTTCAACTTATATAAATGATTAAATGTCACTCAATTGTGATCTATACTTGAACAACCGTTGTAACTATTTATTCTTTAAGCATTAAAATAATGTCAATATCGTACATTTAAATATAATTAAATTCTTTTATACGATTTTCCAAAATTTACTTCTAGACTTAGAGTAATATATCTCATTTGCAAGATATGAAATACATTCGTGCTATCATATAAAGTAGGGAAACAAATGCTAGAAGTTATGGATAACAAGACAATACAAGCTATCGAATTACAAAGTGCATCTACCGACATATGGGATAAAAAATATCGCCTTAAAGATGGTAAAGGTGAACCTGTTGACCGTACGATTGATAGCACATACAAACGAGTTGCCGAAGCACTCTCATCAGTTGAAAAAACTAAAGAACTACAAGAGAAGTGGAATAAAGAATTTTTATGGGCATTACGCCACGGTGCCATCCCAGCAGGTAGAATTATCTCAAATGCTGGCGCTCTAAACTACAAGCCAGCTACATCTACGATCAACTGTACTGTCTCAGGCACAATTGATGATTCAATGAGTGGTATCCTCGAAAAAGTACACGAATCAGGTCTAACGCTAAAAGCTGGATGTGGAATTGGATATGAGTTCTCTACACTGAGACCAAAAGGGTCATTCGTTGCCGGTGCAGGCGCACATACATCTGGACCGCTTTCTTTCATGGATATCTATGACAAAATGTGCTTTACCGTTTCTTCTGCTGGTGGCCGCCGAGGTGCACAAATGGGAACATTTGACATTGGTCACCCTGATGTTTTAGATTTTATTAGAGCTAAACGTGAAGATGGGCGTTTAAGGCAATTCAATTTATCACTACTCATTACAGCTGACTTTATGAAAGCAGTCGAAGCTGGTGACGATTGGAAACTATCATTCCCTTTGACACAAAAAGAAAAAGAAACACATAACCTCGATTTAAATAATCCTAATGAAGTTATTTGGCGTGAATGGCCAGCCAAAAGAGATTATATTGTAGATGATACAGGACTCGTTGCTTGTAAAGTCTATCGCACCATGAAGGCAAAACGCCTTTGGGATATGATCATGACCTCAACATACGATTATGCTGAGCCTGGTTTTATATTAATAGATAAAGTGAATGAAGAAAACAACAACTGGTTTTGTGAAACAATTAGAGCAACGAACCCTTGTGGAGAACAACCATTACCTCCTTATGGTTCTTGTCTATTGGGTTCAATAAACTTAACCAAGTTTGTTAATAATCCTTTTACAGATGACGCAAACTTTGACTGGAAGAAATATAAAAAAGTCATCCGTATTTTTACCAGAATGCTGGATAATGTTGTTGAAATTAACGGTTTGCCATTAGAGCAGCAACGCAAAGAGATCACCCATAAACGACGCCATGGCATGGGATTCTTAGGACTAGGTTCAACCATAACAATGTTAAAAATGAAATATGGATCAACCAGTTCTCTAGACTTTACTGAAGAGGTCGCCAAAACACTTGCAATTACAGGTTGGGAAGAAGGCATTGTACTTGCTAAAGAAAAAGGCGTGGCGCCAGCATTGGAAGAAGAATATACAATTACAGATGAATATATTAGACTTAGACCAGAAATTGCACGGGATGGTATTCAAGTTGGTGAAAAACTTAAAGGCAAAACCTTACTAGCTAAATATAGTAAATATATGCAAAGAATAGGCCATGAGCGTCCAGACATTATTAAAGATATCGCTGAGCATGGTTGTCGTTTTACGCATCATTCATCCATTGCACCAACAGGTACAATTTCTTTATCTCTAGCCAACAATGTTAGTAATGGCATTGAACCAAGCTTTGCTCACCATTACTCAAGAAATGTCATTAGAGAAGGGAAAAAATCCAAAGAAAAAGTGGATGTCTTTTCATTTGAGCTCCTAGCTTATAAGCAAATAATTAACTCTGATGCTATGCCCTTTAGCACAGACCCTGAAACCGCACTACCAAACTATTTTATTACTGCGGACACAGTCACGCCTAAACAACATGTTGATATTCAGGCAGCTGCACAAAAGTGGGTTGACTCTAGCATTTCGAAGACGGCAAACATACCAACAGATTTTAACTTTGAAGACTTTAAAGATATTTATTTATATGCCTATAAGAAAGGTCTAAAAGGCTGCACCACTTTCCGCTTTAATCCAGAAGTATTTCAAGGTGTACTTGTAAATGAAAAAGATTTAGAAAATACAACATATCGTTTTGTGTTAGATGATGAATCGATTATAGAATTAAAAGGAAATCAAGAAATTGAGTATGATGGTGAAACTCATACTGCAGCAAACCTATATGATGCATTAAAAGAAGGTTATTACGGTAAATTTTAACGTAAGGAGAGAATATGTCAGTAAAAATAGAAAAACCAATTGTTAGCTTTAATATCGTCAAAGATGAAATAAATGAGCCAACAAAAGTAAAAAAAGATAAACCAAAAGTTGAACAAATGAGCGAGCGTGTAAAACGCCCAGAAGCACTTCTTGGTGAAACCTATAAAATCAAACCACCTCAAGCTGAACATGCATTATATGTTACCATCAATGATATTATTCTTAACGAAGGTACGGCACATGAGTCACGTCGCCCGTTTGAGATTTTTCTTAGCTCAAAGGACATGGGACACTACCAATGGACAATTGCATTAACGTTAATTATTTCATCGGTATTCAGAAAGGGCGGTGATGTAACATTTTTAGTTGAGGAACTTCGTTCAGTATTTGACCCAAATGGCGGTTATTTTAAACGTGGGGGCAAGTATGTACCCTCCCTTGTTGCTGAAATTGGCGATGTCATTGAAAAACACCTTAAGAAAATCGGGATGATAGAGTGTGATGAAGTTGATGAACATCAAAAAGCTTTTATAGAAACTAAAAAGAAAGAGTTAAATTTAAAAGAACAAGCAAATGATACTCATAGTGCTTTCCCTGCTGAATCTCAGTTATGTACTACATGCAGCACAAAAGCCATGGTACTTCTTGATGGATGCCTGACCTGTCTTAATTGTGGTTACTCTAAGTGCGGTTAAGCACTAAATAAATAGTTATCATTTCCCATTCTAGTCAAAAAGCATTTTGCTCCAATGCAATTTTTCCCTAAGAGATTTATAATAATCATAATCAAGTGGATGTAAAATGTTGATGACTTTATCATGTTTTTTTAATAAAACATAATTACCTTCAACCATTTTTTGATAGCTATGTCCATCATAACTTAGCTTAACTTCAGGCTCATTATATGTACCTATTTTAATTTTGATTTCACATTCCGCATTCAAAACAATTGGCCTGGCTGTAAGTGTATGTGAGAACATTGGTACTAGAACGACCACGTCTAAACTAGGATGCATAATAGGACCTCCTGCAGATAAGGCGTGTGCAGTTGACCCTGTTGGGGTGGCAATAATAATCCCATCAGAGCGCTGCGAATAAGCATAGTGACCATCAACCTCAACAGTTATTTCAAATAATCTACTTGCGGTACCCCCAGTGATTACAATTTCATTTAAAGCTTTAGCCCGTGAATGTATTTGTTCATCAATATATAACTCACCATTTAACATAAAGCGCTTTTCAATAAAATATTTACCATTCAAAACTTTCATCAATCTAGAAGCAAGTTGATCAGGATTGATATCAGTTAAAAAACCTAATTTACCCCTATTAATACCAATTATTGGTATCTCATTATATGTAGAAAGCTCTCTTGCGGCATTTAGAAAATTTCCATCTCCACCAACAACAATAGCTAAATCACATTTCAAGGATATTTCCTTAAGTGATAGACTTATAATATTATCTAGTTTTGTTGATTCAGCTGTTTCTGTATCAAAATAAATGTTTGACTGATTTTTTAAAAGGTTATGAAGCTGCAACACAGTCTCACAGACAAGAGGGTTTATATGAGTTCCAATAATTGCGATAGCTTTAAAGTTCATGAGTAGGCTTAAATCGTATGTGACATGAATAGTATATTAAGAAATTATCTTAAGCGCTCACGTTTTGTTGCAGGTTTTTCTTCTGTATCGTTCTCATTTTTATCGGTAATAATATCTTTATCTTCGTCTCGTGCTTTTGTAATTAAAGCATCCATTTTATTTCCATAAATAAGCGAATCATCATAATGGAAACTAATATCAGGCGTGATTCTTAAATGGATTTCTTTGGCAATATATTTACGAAACAGCCCTCTTGACCTTTCTAGAGCTTGAGATATAGAAGTAATATCAACATTATCAGATAAATTAGAAAAAAAAACTTTAGCAGTGGATAAATCTTTACTAACATCAACACCAGTTATCGAAACCCACTGCAGCCTTGGGTCTCTTATCTCTCTTGATAAAACTTTCGTAACCGTTTTTTGTATCTCGTCTGACACTCGGTGCATACGAGCAGTATTTGCCAAAGCTATATCTCCCTTTTAACTTCATAGGTTTCAAAAACTTCAATTTGATCACCAGGTTTAACATCATTATAATTTTTAACCCCAATGCCACATTCAGTATCTTTCTTAACCTCTAACACATCTTCTTTAAAGCGTCTTAGTGACTCTAATTTTCCTTCATAGATAACTACTTGGTCCCTCAGAACACGAATAGGATTATTCTTTTTAATGACGCCTTCAATGACCATACAACCAGCGATTGCACCAAGCCTAGAAGAGCGGAAGACATCACGAACATCTGCTATTCCAATGATTTTCTCTCTAATCTCTGGAGATAACAATCCTTCCATTGCTTGTTTAACGTCATCAATTAAGTCATAGATAATGCTATAGTAGCGTATTTCAACACCCTCTTGCTCTGCCAATTTTTTTGCTGTGCTATCAGCACGAACATTGAAACCAAATACAATTGCTTGGGACGCCGAAGCTAATGTTATATCAGATGATGTTATAGCACCGATCCCACTGGAAAGAATATTTACTTTAACATGTTCACCAGATAACTTAAGCAATGAGTCACATATTGCTTCTACTGACCCCTGAACATCTGCTCTTATAATTAATGTTAATGTTTGTTGTTCACCTGAATCACCCATGCTGTCAAATAAATTTGAAAGCATCGCTGTTTGTTGCTTCGAAAGCTTATCATGTCGCATTTTATCTTGTCTAAATGATGCAACCTCTTTTGCTTTCTTTTCATTGCTTACAACAGTAAATTCATCTCCTGCACTAGGCACACCTGATAAGCCAATTATCTCGACAGGAGAAGATGGTCCAGCAGATTTCACTACTTGCCCTTTATCATTTGTAATATTTCTGACACGCCCGAATTCTAGACCTGCAATTACCATATCACCTTTATTTAGTGTTCCGCTTTGTATTAATACTGTAGAGACTGGACCACGTCCTTTTTCTAATTTTGCTTCAACAACTACGCCAGTTGCATTTCCATCAACAACGGCTTGTAGTTCTAATACTTCTGATTGAAGCAATATACTATCTAATAAGGTATCAATGCCTTCTCCACTTTTTGCGGAAACATGAGTAAAAATAACATCTCCACCCCAGTCTTCAGGTATAACATCATGCTGAGATAGTTCATTTTTAACACGGTCCGGATCAGACTCTTCTTTATCAATTTTGTTAACTGCGACAATCATTGGTACGCCAGCAGCTTTAGTATGCTCTATAGCCTCTATAGTTTGAGGCATAACACCATCATCTGCGGCAACAACCAAAATAACTATATCTGTACAACTTGCTCCACGAGATCGCATTGCTGTAAAGGCTTCATGACCAGGTGTATCAAGAAAGGTAATATCACCATGTTCAGTTGTAACTGAATAAGCACCAATATGTTGCGTAATACCGCCAGCCTCACCAGATGTAACATTTGCCTTACGAATATAGTCAAGTAATGATGTTTTACCATGGTCTACGTGACCCATAATGGTTACAACTGGCGCTCTTGAGACAGTATCCTTGTCAGTACGGTCTACAATAATTTCATCTTCAATGGCATCAGCTTTAGTTAGTCTATATTCATAGCCCATTTCTTCTAATACTAATGTAGCTGTTTCCTGATCAAGGTTCTGATTTTGCGTGGCCATTACACCAATTTTCATTAGTGATTTTATTAATTCTGTTGATTTAATTGCCATTTTAAGTGCCAAATCACTCACTGATAATTCTTCAGGTAAGTCTATAACTCTTAATATTGGCGCAGATGGTTGAACAAATTTTTGCACTTTAATTTTATCCGTATTAATTTTTCTATTAAGCTGTTTCTTTTCAAGAACTTTTGCAGCACGTTTTTCTTGTAACTCATCTTCATCTAAATCTGCATCATCAATCAATTGTATTTCTTTTAATGACCTTTTTTTCTTGCCTTTGGCACGCTTAACTTTTTTTACTTCTTCAAGCTTTTTAATGTCATCATCTTCTGTATCATCTTCAGATTGTTTCTTGTGATGTGATTTTTTATGTTCGTGTTTTTTCTCTGATTTATTTTCTTCTACTTCTTGAGTTTTTTTATCATCCTTTTTAGCAGAAGCAGGGATATTTGAGGGTAAGGCAAATTCTTCTTCTTTTTCCTCTGATACATTTATATCTTCAACTGCTTTGTCAGCATTTAGAATCTCTTCAGGTTTTTCAATTGGTTCAGGCTGAACTTCAACTGTATCTTCCTCAATGACTTCATTTTTATCAATATCAATAGGAATATTAGAAGGTATCTCAACTTTTTCAGGCGTTTTGAGCTCTTTGTTTAACTCAACAACAGGTGCTTCTTTTTTTAATGAGATTTTTTTCTTTCGAACTTCAACATTAACTTTAGATGTTTGGCCTGCATATTGCAAAGTACTGGCTGGTTTCTTCAAACTCACCTTTTTAGGGGATTGCCCACCACTCTGGATGTGTGCCAATAATTTATTTTTCTCAGCATCTGATATCACATCATCACTAGAACTTTTATTAACACCAGCTGCCTTCAATCGCTCTAAGAGCACACTATCTGTAACACCGACGATTTTTGCTAATTGTTTTATAGTAGTATTAGACATGTTTTCGTCTCCTTTTTATTTCTCTTCTTGTGAGAACCAAGGTGCTCTGGCTCTTAGAATAATTTCACCAATCACTTCAGCTTCTGCATCAACAATATCAAGGATATCGTCAACAGACTGCTCTGCCAAATCTTCTTGGGTTATAATATCATTTTCAGCTAATATATTCGCAAACTCTTCAGTCATGCCTTCAAGTGCTAATAGGTCTTCGGCTGGTCTTCTATCGTTTGATAATGCCTGTGTCAATAATGCTGTTTTAGCTCTTTCTTGAAGCTCTTGAACAATCTCAATATCAAAGCCTTCAATTTTAAGCATTTCGTCTGGGTCCACATAGGCAACTTCATCTAACGAAGAAAAGCCTTCTTCAACTAAAACTTCAGCGATATCACTTTCAACATCTAACGAAGAAACAAATTTTTCAACTATCTTTCTTAGCTCTACTTGCTTATTTTCTTCAGCTTCAGATTCAGGCATGATATTTAACACCCAACCGGTTAACTCAGAAGCAAGCTTAACATTCTGTCC
Source organism: Francisellaceae bacterium (assembly GCA_028355575.1). Taxonomy (GTDB): domain Bacteria; phylum Pseudomonadota; class Gammaproteobacteria; order Francisellales; family Francisellaceae; genus CAJXRW01. Next base: position 46,779 of record JAOMSY010000006.1, read on the forward strand.
ACTTTTTCCAATTGCAATAGATAATTGATCTTCTTTAATGGCTAGGTCCATTGAACCACGATCTTCATCCTGAATAACCGATACAACCTCCGCTGGAGAGATTGCATTAATAACATATTGTGCTGGATTATCATCCCACAAGACTATATCAATTCTTTCACCATTTAGCTCATTGATAATAGCTTGAACTCGTGAACCTCTCATACCTACACAGGCGCCAACAGGATCAATGCGCCTATCATTCGATTTAACCGCAACTTTAGAGCGAGACCCTGCTTCACGAGCGATATTAACGATTTCCATCTCTTGTTCTGCAATCTCTGGCACTTCTAACTCAAACAAAGCATGCAGCATTTGTTTATCAGCCCGGCTTAATATTAAGTTATGTCCTTTTGTGTCTGGATCAATTTTTATTAGGCAAGCACGTATCTTGTCATTAATTCTAAAAATTTCTTTTGGAACAAGCTCAGAACGTGGTAACAGTCCCTCTGCATTATCACCTAAATCTACAATTAAAAACTCCCTAGTAACTCGCTTGACCTCACCAAAGAGTATCTTACCCAATTTACTTTTGAATTTAAGCATGCTCTTTTTACGTTCTGCTTCGCGAACCTTAGTAACAATCACCTGTTTGGCGGCTTGTGCTGCTATTCTACCAAACTCTGCTGCTTCAATATCTTTAGTAATAATATCGCCAACCTTAACATCAAAGCCTCTTTCTTGTGCTACGTCAACGTACATTTCTGTTTCTTGGTTCTCAACAAAATGATCTTCATCAACAACTGTCCATATTCTCTGAGCTGAGTAGTCGCCTGTATTGCGATCTATAGATACCTTAACATCCATATCCTTGGCATACTTTTTACAAGTAGCCATTGCCAATGCTTCTTCCATAGCAGCAAAAATAATATCTTTATCAACACTTTTTTCATTTGCAACCGATTCGATCACTAACAACAAATCTTTACTCATCTAAATATACTCCATAACTACCAGCTATATGATACGGTCATTCTATCAATATCTAAAAAGTCCACAACTAAAGGCTGATTTTCAAATTCAAAGTTTAATTTATTAGCAGCCAAATCTACAGACTCTAATGATACTTTAAAATTCTTACGACCATTTATCGGGCTAAATAACTTAAGTTTAAATCTACTACCTTCTCGACCAAGGCATTGCTCTATATTAAATATACGGCGATTCACACCTGGCGATGATATCTCAAGTGTGTATCTAGAGGACATAACATCTTCAACATCAAGAAAAACACTTATATCTTTACCAACACTCTTACATTCGTCCAGAGTAATACCATCTGGCTTATCAATAAATATTTGTAGAACTTTAGTATCTTTAAGGCCCTGCTGTACTTCTAATCCCCAAAAGATACAATCCAGTAATTCAACTTGTTCTCTTATTTTTTCAACTAAATCACTATTCAGCATACTTTTCCCAGGTACAAAAAAAGGACCATCTGGTCCCTTTATATAAAAAATATAATGTGAATTGGTAGCGGGGGCTGGATTTGAACCAACGACCTTCGGGTTATGAGCCCGACGAGCTACCAAGCTGCTCCACCCCGCATCAACTGATCGTCATCTTACATTTTTATGAATCAAAATGCAAGCACTAAACATTAATATTACATTCCTGCATTTAATATATTTTCAATTCATAATTGAATAAACTTACAACCATATTAAATATAACAACTATTGTCATGACAATATTTTCAAAACTAATCGTCATTGAAGGCTTAGAAGGAGCTGGGAAAAGCACAATCATTCAAAAACTCAAAGACTATACAAATACACTAACCTCTAGACACTATCTCTATACCCGTGAGCCAGGTGGAACATATTTGGCCGAAAAAATTAGAAATATTGCTATTGAGTCTAACGATAATGAGTCATTATGCGATGAAAGCGAATTATTATTAATGTATGCTAGTCGTATGCAACATATTAATCATTTGATTATTCCGACCCTAATGGATCAAAAGTTTGTTATTTCTGATCGCTTTTATTTGTCTACTTATGCTTATCAGGGTGGTGGACGTCAGATAAATATGGATATTATAGACGGCATACACAACAGTCTTATGAAGAATATATGTCCTGGTCTTACCATATATCTCGACATCTCACCAGAAATAGGTTTAAAACGTATACAAATTAGAAATAACATTGATCGGATTGAATCAGAGAAAGTTACTTTTTTTGAACGGGCCAGAGAAGTCTACTTAACCAAAATTAAAGATGAAAATAATTATGTAATTATCGATGCGTCAAAAAATATTACAACCGTATGCCAAGATGTATTAGACGCCTTTATTAAATACACAAATAAATTCTCCTAATCTTACACTTAAACAAAATACATTGCTAAATTTATATATATTCTATAATTGATTATTTTCATGATGCATCGATGTATTCTAATTATTAAGACAATTTTGCTCAATATTTCCCTTTTCGCTACACCTATTAATTACCCAGAGTGGGCAGACACAATCGAGAATATATACATCCCAAAATTTTGTGGGTATTCAGCATGTATTCTTATAGATAATAGCCGGGACCCATATGATGCAAATTTTTATAAACAAATTCAATCTATTGATAAACTTTGGATATTAGAAAGTGCGGAATTATTATCCAAGAACTCACTAAATACAGAAAAAAATACACGAGATTATATTCCTAATGACTATGATATTAATGTATCTTCAACTGAAACACTTGCTGCAATTTATGAATTAGAACAAATTAAAGAAGATAATTTTTTTATAGACAACAAAGAAGAATATAACTGGAACGTGGGTCCAAATAGATTGCAAATATGTGAGTATATCCGTTGTAATGGAAATTTACCGTTGCAAGTAAAAGCAACTTTAGAATTAAAGTTGCCTAAGTAATGGCGGACCGGACGGGACTCGAACCCGCGACCTCCGGCGTGACAGGCCAGCATTCTAACCAGCTGAACTACCGGTCCATATGGTGCTGGCAGTAGGACTTGAACCCACAACCTGCCGATTACAAGTCGGCTGCTCTACCAGTTGAGCCATGCCAGCAACGCATGTGTGATAATTATATGAATCTACTTAAATAAATCAAGTAAAATTTAACAGTTTTAGTAAATTCGGCTATTATATTTTTGTTATTTTAAACAAAGGGTACATATGACTCAAAATATAAATCAGGTTGGTAAAATTTATGAACGCCCTTGGGGTACATATAAAACAATCGAAATGGGCGAAGGGTTTCAAGCAAAAATCATTACTGTCATCCCTGGTGGCAGACTTTCATTGCAAAAACATTTCAAGCGGGCTGAACACTGGGTTGTAATTAAAGGGCAACCAACTATAACGATTGATCAACACACACAAGAATATAATGTGAACGATCATCTCTATATTCCTATCCAATCAATTCATCGCTTAGAAAACTATACAGATAGTGAAGTCGCTATCATTGAAGTTCAAGTTGGCAGTTATTTAGGCGAAGATGATATTGTGCGCCTCGATGACATCTATAAAAGATAAGCATGATCATTAAAAATGAAAAACAACCAGCTGCATTATACTGGTTATTTATGGTTGAGCTGTGGGAACGATTTGGCTTTTATACTATTCAAACCATTGCAGTATTATATTTATCTAAGGGTTTGCATTTTTCTGATGAAAAATCACTATTAACCATTGCGGCATTGAATGCCATGTTATATTTAACTCCCGTTGCTGGTGGTATTGTAGCAGATAAAATTATTGGGTATCAACGAGCGATTTTAATTGGAGGCTCTTTACTCTCACTCGGCTATTTATCTATGGCAATACCTGAATCATGGTACTTTTTCGTTGGTTGCGCCATTCTTGTTGCAGCTAATGGATATTTCAAACCAAATGTATCCGCTATAGTTGGTGACTTATATCAATATGATGACCCTAGAAGAGACGGTGGTTTCACCATTTTCTATATGGGGATAAATATAGGTGCTTTAATGCCATCTTTATTTATTAATATTGTTATTGATAGCTATGGCTGGCAGTCTGGATTTTTTATTGCCATGATAGGTATGCTGCTAAGTATTATTATTTTCTTATTAGGTAGACGTTTTTATTATTATTGTGGGCAAATACCTAAAGATAGCATCTTAAAACAAAAATGGAAGAAAACAGTATCTATACTTTCTATTTCAACAATAGCTATCATTATATTCGCATTCTTGCTATTGAAAAGCCCATTTTGGTTAAATATTGCAGTTGTATCTATTAGTGTTTTATCCTTAATTTATGTTTTATTTTTAACGATCAGACTCGAACGGGTAGCTCGAAACAGAATGGTTGCTTGTCTGATTCTTATTTGTTTCTCAATCTCATTTTGGATGCTCTACAATCAAACTTTTGGATCACTCATGCTTTTCGCTGATAGAAACATGATTCAATCCTTTTTAGGTATACCAATTTCAGCTGAAAATACACAATTCTTCAATCCTTTCTTTATAATTGTTCTTTCGCCTATTTTAGCAAAGCTCTGGATTCGATTAAGCAAACATGATTTAAATCCAACTATCGCCTATAAATTCAGCTTTGGTATTTGGTTTATTACATTAGGTTTCGCAATACTGTGGCTTGGTATAAAATATTTTTCTAACAATGGATTAACATCTTCTAGCTGGCTAGTTGCAAGTTATTTTCTACAAACCACAGCTGAACTACTAATATCTCCTGTAGGCTTGGCTATGATAACTGTATTAGCCCCAAAGCATTATGTCAGTATGATGATGGGCATGTGGTTTTTATCTAATACGGCTGCATTTTCACTTAGTGGTTTACTGGCTTCACTTACCGCGGTACCAACTGGTACTTCACTTATATCTTCTTCAATGATATATGCACATGGTTATGGTGTCTTTGCATTGATCTCACTGTTCTTTGCGGTACTTAGTCTAATCTGTGCACCTTATATAAATCGCTTAACCAATAAGTAATAATTTTATAACTATAAGTCTTATTGGCTCCATACTAAAGCGCGATATCATTCATATAATATCTTATTAATAAATAACTATAAGTGAGTTTATGATTACAGAAGTGTATAGAAGAATAGTAGTTATTAGCTCGGATAGATAATGTTAACTGCTTCAGTCAAGTAGATTGGGAATACACCAAATAAGAATATAATTAAGCAGTTCACTGAAATAGCAATATAGTTTACTTTGTTAACTGGAATAAGCGTTGTATCAATTGGGTTATCAAAATACATTACTTTGATAACACGTAAGTAATAAAAAGCGGCGATTACGGATATAATCAGCGCATAGACTGTTAAAATATAATGCCCGTTCTGCATTAATGTATTAAGCACCATCAGCTTGGCAGTAAATCCTGCAAATGGAGGAATTCCAGCCATCGAAAATAAAACAATTAACATCATAAATGCTAACCAGGAATTTCTTCTATTCAACCCTGCATAATCCTCTATTTTATCAGCCTCAAACCCTTCTCTTGTAAGTAATAAGATTAATCCAAAACCACCGGCAGCCATAACTGCATAAACAATTATATAGTACATGCCAGCTGCATAACCGATATTATCACCCATTGCTAATGCTAATAGTACAAAACCAATATGAGAAACAGTTGAATACCCAAACATCCTCTTGATATTCGTTTGGACTAGCGCGACTAGATTACCCATTAACAGCGATATAACAGCAAGGACCAATAATACTTGTCGCCATTCTGGTTCATACATCGGTAACATTACTGTCAAAACAGTTACTAAAAAGCCAAAAGCAGCCAATTTTGGTACTGTACCTAAATAAGCTAATACCGCATTTGGTGTTCCTTCATATACATCTGGTATCCACATATGAAAAGGAGCAGCACCCAGTTTTAAGCATATTGCGACAATCATAAACACCATAGATATCAACATAACTGTTTTATATTCACCAGCACCGTTGGTGGATAAATAATTAGCAATTTGAAGAATATCTAAATGCCCAGTAATACCATAAAAGAAAGACATCCCATACAACAATATACCAGATGCAATTGCACCCATTACAAAATATTTTATTGCTGCTTCACCATTCTGAGTCTTGAATGTTCGTATGGCAATCAATGCATAAATCGGAAGAGACATAAGCTCTAAACCAATATACATAGTTAATAGACTGCTTGAAGAAATAAGTACCATTGCACCAAGGACAGAGCATAAGATAAGTAAATAGTATTCACCATCCTGCATCTTACGTTTTTTTAAATAAGTGCGAGAATATGCAAAGACTAAGAATGTAATAAAATATACAAATCCTTTAAGCAAAATTTCTAAGTTATCAATATAGAACTGACCATGGAAAGCTAATGCTTTTTCTTCATTAAAGTAAAGCCAACCTAATACACCAAGCACAACTAATGTTAGCTGAGATAGGATATAAGTTATATTGCGGTAAATTTTTGCAAGCGTAATATCTGCCATCATGATGACGATGATCATCAATAATAAAAATATTTCTGGTAAAACAGGTATTAAGCTAGAAAATGTTATAGCTGATGTACTACTCATAACGTTATCATTTCCTTATATCAAACTATGTACGAAGCCATTAGATGCGGCTTGTGATAAACTCAAAATGGGCTCAGGATAAAAACCAAAGAACAATGTAGGTACTGCTAACAATACAAATACTGAAATTTCTAATGCACTTAGATCTTTAAGGGCAGCTATTTTATTTTCATTTTTAGGGTTTGGTTTACCAAAGAAAACGCGTTTATACATTAACAAAGTATAACCTGGTGCAATAATTAATGTTAAACCTGCTAGTAAAGCCAACCAAGGATCAGCTTTGAATGTGGCAAGGATAACCATAAACTCGCCAACAAAGCCACTAGTCCCTGGTAAACCTACATTTGACATGGCAAATAACATATAAAATGCAGCGAAAATTGGCATATATTTTGCTACCCCACCGAAATCTGATATATTTCTAGATTGAAGCCGTGTATACAAATAACCTATCCCTATAAACATACCACCCGATGAAAAAGCATGTGCAATCATCTGAAACACTGCACCTTGTATCGCTAGAGCTGCATCCTCAGGATTACCCGTTTTAGCAACAATCATGAATACAACAAATATTCCAAGTGTAACGATACCCATATGAGAGATGGACGAATATGCAATTAGTCGTTTAACATCTGTTTGTGCAATTGTTGCGAAACCTACATAAACGATGGCAATTAATGATAATGCAATTAAAACCCAATCTAATGATTGATGAATTTGAGGTAATATTGGCAACGCAAACCTAATAAAACCATATGCACCAAGTTTTAACATAAGTGCTGCTAAAACAACAGAACCGCCAGCAGGAGCTTCTGTGTGTGCATCCGGTAACCAAGTATGTAATGGCCACATTGGAACTTTTACCGCGAAAGCAATCCAGAAAGCGGTAAATAACATCCACTGTGCCTCATCACTTAATGATACGCCGTAGAATTCTGTGACAGCCCAACTGCCAGTACGACAGTAAAAGTAAATTAATGCGACAAGTAAAAATACAGATCCAAAAAAAGTAAATAAGAAAAACTTAATTGCAGCTCTCGCCTTTTCTTTGCCACCCCATATACCAATACCAAGCGTCATTGGAATTAATGCTGCTTCCCAAAACACATAAAAAAGAAACGTATCTGTTGCAGCGAAAACCCCGTTTGTAATACCACAAGTCAATAGGAATACGGACATATATTGTGATACTTTAAAGCTGATTGTTTTCCACGAAGCCAATATAACTACAAAAGTAGTGAAGCTAGTTAACATTATAAATAATAGTGATATACCATCAACTGCCAGCGCATAATGCACATTCAACAATGGAATCCATTTTATATTTTCAACATATTGCATATTAGGGTCGTTAACATTAAACCCTAAATACAAAGGTATGCACAAAACCAATGTCATCAAAGAAAATATTAGACCAATCCAACGAGCAGCCTCAGCTTTACTGTCATCGCCTTTAGTTGCAAGTACCAAAAATCCACCAATAATTGGCACCCAAATAACTAGACTTAATATATAACTACCTAGGTTCATGAACCCACTACCCCTTAATTAATAAAAAACATCCATGCTATTAAAGCGGTTAATCCAAGTATCATTACAAATGTATAATGGAATAGATACCCAGTTTGCGCTTTGCGTAGTCGACCGCCAATGAAGTATGTCAAATTGGCAGACCCATGGACAAGCCCTCTGTCTATAATGAATAGGTCACCGACCTTCCATATAATAAACCCTAGCAACCATCCACCTTTACCGAATACGACATCAAATAAATCATCTACGATATACTTCTTAATCATAAACCAATATATCGGCTTAAATATTTTAGCAATCTTGCCAGGGATACTCGGCAATAGCACCCATAATATATAAGATAAAACAATACCTGAGACAGCTAGCCAGAATGGTAATGTATGAATTGAATGTTTCATAAAATCCCAAGCTGATTGAGTAGCGGGCTCACTAGCGTACTCACTAACCACATTCAAACTCGGTGCGATATAGATAGAATCGCCAAAGAAACCATGTAACGCTGGTTCAAAGAATATAATACCACCGAAAGCAGCTGGAATAGCTAAAAATATTAATGCAATAAGTATTGGAAATGATGATTCCTTGATATGGGACTTGTGCTTTGGAGATAACCTTTCCTTTCCGTGAAATACGAAAAAGAACATTCTAAAGGTATAAAAAGCAGTTACAAAAGCACAGGCTGTTACCATGAATGTTGCATAATCTGATCCCGGAATATTACTAAGCGTTACCACATCTATGATACTGTCTTTGGAGTAAAATCCTGAAAATGGTGGGATCGCCGACAACGCTAATCCACCGATTAACATACAAACATAAGTAATCGGCATGTACTTGCGTAGGCCACCCATTTTCCGCATATCTTGTTCATGATGCATTCCGACAATAACTGAACCAGCTGCCAAGAATAAAAGGGCTTTAAACATTGCGTGAGTCATTAAATGGAATAGCCCAATTGAAAATGCTGAGGCGCCTTGTGCGGCCATCATATAACCAAGTTGTGATAATGTACAATATGCGATTACTCGTTTAATATCCATCTGCACAATAGCTAATAAGCCCATGTATAAACAGGTTGAACCACCAACGATAATAACTAGACTCATTGTAGAGACTGAATACTCAAACATTGGAGATAATCTTGCAACCATGAATACACCTGCGGTAACCATCGTAGCAGCATGAATCAATGCTGAAATCGGTGTTGGGCCTTCCATTGAACCCTCTAACCAGGTATGTAATGGCACTTGTGCTGATTTACCCATTGCACCAATAAACAATAGAACACACATGACTGTGATGCCATCCATATTCCACCATAGAAAGTGCATCATTGGGTTTGTATCAGCAAGTTCTTTCACATGTGAAAAAGCAACACGGTAATCTAAGCTATTAAAGTAATATAAGACAACGGCAATACCAAGTAAAAAGCCTAAATCACCAACTCTGTTAATCAAGAAAGCTTTTAGCCCTGCATAAGTAGACTTATCTCTTTCAAACCAGAAACTAATAAGCAGATATGAGAACAACCCAACGCCTTCCCATCCAAAAAATAAGAGTAAAAAGTTATTTGACATTACCAGTGTCAACATCGCAAATGTGAACCCAGAAATATAACTAAAGAAACGTGTATACCCTGGATCATCACTCATATACCCAATTGAATATATATGCACCAAAGTAGATACAAACGTGACGATAAGCATCATAAATACGGTTAATTGATCAATATCAATACCAATATTAAAATCTAATCCTATTACACTACCCCAAGTATAAAAATTGAAATAATAATTGTGTCCATATATAAGTACATCACACGCAACCCACACAGATAGCGAGAATGAGAGAAATATTAATGGGATTGTCACCCAATTAGTACCCACTCTTTTAATGACATTACCAAATCCACCAGATATTATAAAACCAATAAGCGGTGCTAGGATGATAATTGCTGTAACGAGTTTAATATCCACGACTATCCCTTCAGTTCACTTACTTTGTCAATATCAATTGTCTGTTTGCTTCTAAATATTACAATTACAATTGCTAAGCCTATTGCTAATTCAGCTGCTGCTACTGTTAACACGAAGAAAACAAAGACTTCACCAGCAACATCGTTCATGTATTTTGAAAAAGCTACAAAATTAGTATTAACAGCAAGCAACATTAATTCAATAGACATCAGAAGTACTAACAAGTTTTTTCTGTTTATTAGTATTCCCGCAATGCTAATGCAAAATATAATTGCAGCAAGTATTAAATAATTAGACAAAGGAATTGGAATAGGGTTCATATCTTATATCTCTTATTTGTTATTCATTTTAACAATTCTCAAGCGATCTTTTGGATTTACTTTTATTTGCTTATGAGCTTGTACTGCTTTATTTTCTTTACGTTTACCACGATATGTCAACATAATAGCTGCAATCATGGCTGCAAGAAGAATAAAAGCTGCCATCTCAAATGGGAATAAATAAGTTGTGAACATTGCCATACCTAGATGCGCAATATCACTGTAAGATGCAGGATCTTGTGGTAAAGTTGCATATTGTCCATTTGTTGCAAAATTGTGATAACGAACCAACCAAACTAATAAGACTGTTAAAATAGCCGTGAGAGCTAATGCCAATGGCCAATGTTTTACCATTTTTACTTTTTTAGCTGCTAAATCAATATCTATCATCATCACTACAAACAAAAACATTACCATTACGGCACCCACATAAACAACAATCAATAGCAAGGCTAAATATGTAGCTTGGCATGTAATCCATACACCAGTAGCGGAAGCAAAAGTGAAGACCACACTAAGTGCTGCTTTAACAGGATTTCCTGAAGAAACCACCATAAGTGCACCTAGTATTGTAAGTGATGCAAATATATAAAAAATAACCTCTACTGCAATCATGCTACAAGCCTCTTAACGATATTGTTTATCTATAGATCTATTATTTGCAATCTGAGCTTCTTGCCAGTCACCAATAGCTAATAGTTTTTGTTTTGTCATTATATTTTCGCCACGGTTTTCAAAATGATATTCAAATACATCTGTTTCAACAATGGAATCAACCGGACATGACTCTTCACAAAAACCACAATAAATGCATTTGAACAAATCAATTTCATATTTTGTTGTTCGTCTGGAGCCATCATCTCTTGGCTCTGCCTCAATCGTAATAGCCAGTGCTGGACATACAGCCTCACAAAGCTTGCATGCAATACATCTTTCCTCACCATTTGGATACTTTCTTAGGGCATGCAATCCTCTGAATCTTGGTGAGATTGGTGTTTTCTCATCTGGATACTGGATCGTAATCTTTCTCGTAAAAAAGTGCTTACCGGTGATTCTCATTCCTTGCAACAATTCCCACAAGAAAAATGTTCTAAAGTAATGTGCTACTGATTTAAACATTATTACCCCTTACCACCAAGGACCTACTTGGAATTTCACTAAAAATGCGACCACGATTACCCAAACTAACGTTAGTGGTATAAATACTTTCCAACCTAATCTCATTATTTGGTCATACCTATATCTAGGAAAAGTAGCCCTAACCCATAAAAACATAAACATAAAGAAGGCTGTCTTTAAAAACAACCACACCATATCTGGCACCCACAGAAACCACTCATCAACTACAGGTATACCTTGGAAAGGTGACAACCATCCACCACAAAAGAAGACAGCTGTTAATATACTAACTAAAATCATACTGGCGTATTCTGCTAAGAAAAATAATGCAAATCTCATCCCGGAATATTCAACATGAGGTCCGGCAACAATTTCAGATTCACCTTCTACCACATCAAACGGAGCACGATTTGTTTCAGCTAGACCTGATACAAAATACACGATAAACAATGGGAACAATGGCACCCAATACCAACACCATACACCGCCAGATTGAGCCATCACAATTTCAGATAAATTCAACCCTTTAGCGGCTATCAAAACCCCTAATAAAGCAAACCCCATTGCTAACTCATACGATACTACCTGAGCAGCTGATCTTAAAGCGCCATACATCGCATATTTCGAGTTAGATGCCCAACCAGCAATGATAATTCCATAAATACCAATTGATGTCATCGCAAGTAAATACAATATGCCTAGGTTCATATTTGAGACAGCCATTTTATTACCGAAAGGCACAACAGCCCATGCAGCAATTGCTGGAACAAAGGCCAATGCCGGTGCAATAATATAAAGATATTTACTGGACTTGGTCGGTAAAATTATTTCCTTTAAAAGTAGCTTAACCCCGTCCATGATCGGTTGTAAGAAACCGAATGCACCTACCCTATTAGGCCCAATCCTATCCTGCATATAGCCGATTACTTTTCTCTCGAAAAAAGTAAAGTACGCTACTGCTAATAATAATGGTACAATAATTAATAGGACTTTTAAGATAATCCAAATAATATGCAATATAATATCCATTATGCTCTTTCCTCTTGCATATGCTGAATACTAATAGCGCTTCGATTACCAATAACACTATAACAGTACTCAGGTACAATCACTTCTGAGTCAGCAAGAGTTTTATCAATTTTAACTAAAGCCTTAGCACAACTCTCACCACCGATATTAAACTCAGCAATCTCACCACAAATAAGCTGATTTTTTTCAGCATATTTCGATGAAACATATATTTTCTGAGCATTGATATGGTCTTTCGTAAGCGCCAATGGTTCAGATCTCCTTGTTAACATGTCAACAGAGTATAGTGAATAATTGACGGAAATGCTCAGCTCAGGCGAAACATAATTTTCAAAATTATAAATATTTTTTTCAAGGCTAGAGAATGTCGGCATTTCTATTTTAACTTCAGAGAAATCAGATTGAATTTCTTCTACTGAGTTATAACCAAACCCATTTAAATCCATCAATGACCCAAGCACCCTGATAACTTTCCAACCAGGCTTAGATTCACCCAATGGCTTAACAACAGGTTTAAATGATTGTGATAAGCCGTAATAATTAATAAATGAACCTTCAGTTTCAGTAAAAGGTGTAATTGGTAAAATGACATCAGCATATGATTTATGTTCTTCAGATACAAAAGTATTAATGCTTATTACAAAATCTCTTTTTCTTAGCGTTTCAATTGCCTCTGAGCCATAAGTTGAATCTTTCTCAATCTCTACGTTAAATAGGATAGTCGCTTCCAGCCCTTCCTGATCACTCAAAATTTGACGAACATTCAATCCGTTGTCTAATTCTGTATCACCATACGGCATGAAGTTTGTATTTTTAGCACCAATTGCATTTGATCCAAATGATAATACACCACCTTTTGCCTCTGACAGCTCTTTAACTAAACTAAAAAAGGTCATTACATTACCAAAATTTGATAATGGTATCGCTTTTTGCCCGACCAAAATAATTGGATTTTCTGCATTTTGCAAATCATCAGCTAATTTTGCTATCTGTGCTGTAACTTCAACTGACTCATACAACTTCGATAATTGAGCACGTATATTTCCTGGTTTCTTATCATGTAACGCTTTTGCTAATGACAATAATACTTTTGGATAGTCTACACTATGAGTTTTAATTACATCGATATCATAATTAAAATCAAATTCACTTGGATTAATTGCAAATACTTTAGCACCTGAAAGTGTTGCTTTACGAACACGATGATTCAACAATGGCAGTTCTTTACGTAAATTTGACCCAACCAATAAAACTAAGTCAGCCTTCTCAATTTCTTCGAAATCACAATCGATTCCATTTCCAGCTGTCACCAATGTTTCTAACTGGCCTTGCTTAATACGTGAATCTAAATTATTACTGCCCAACTGACGCACTAGTTTTTGTAATAAATAATATTCTTCTGTCGTACATGACTCTGAAGCCAGTGCTGAAATTTTATCCGCCCCTGATTTTTCAATTACGTGTTCGAGAGAGGTTTTAACGAAATCTAATGCTTCTTCCCAACTCACAGAAACCCAATCATCATTTTTCTTAATCATAGGCTGTGTAATTCTATCTTGAGAATTCAAGCCTTCATAAGCAAAACGATCTCTATCAGCCAACCATACTTCGTTAACTGCTTCATTATCTTGAGGTACAACTCTAAACACTTTTCCTCGACGTGTATGCATATAAACATTTGCACCAACGCTATCCGCATGCGATATGGTTGGATATTGCTGCAATTCCCAAGCACGCGCCTCAAATCTAAATGGTTTAGAAGTTAACGCACCAACTGGACATACATCAATAACATTTCCAGAAATCTCAGAATCAAGCGTCTTCTCTATATAGGTACCAATCTTTGTGCGATCACCGCGATCAGTTCCACCTAACTCTCTTTGCCCGGATACTTCTTCACCGAACCGCACACATCTAGTACAACAAATACATCTTGTCATTTCAGTCGCAACAAGAGGACCTAAGTCCGGGTCAGCTAAAACTCGTTTTTTCTCAATATAATCTGAAATATCACGCCCATAGCCCATGGCAACATCTTGCAACTCACACTCACCACCCTGATCACATATAGGGCAGTCCAATGGATGGTTTATTAATAAAAACTCCATAACTGCTTTCTGATAAGCTAAAGTTTTGGGAGACTTGGTAAACACTTTCATGCCATCAGAAATGGGTGTTGCACATGCTGGGGATGGCTTTCTCGCACCCTCAACATCAACAAGACACATTCTGCAATTCGCCGCTATTGATAGCTTTTTATGATAACAAAAGCGTGGAATATAAATATTGTTTTCATCAGCAACCTGTATTAGCATTTGGCCTGGTTTAGCTGTAATACTTTTCCCATCAATTTCAACTGTAAATGTTTTTGGTCTTTCTTGTCCTGACACTTTAGGCACCTTGAGTTGATTTAGTTAAACTGCATTTATTTTCAATATAGTATTCAAATTCATGTCTAAATTTATTTAAATAACTTTGTACTGGCCACGCTGCAGCATCACCAAGACCACAGATTGTATGCCCTTCAATATTTCCAGCAACCCTAACTAGGTTATCTATATCGCCAGGACGCCCTCCACCCTTCAAAATACGCTTTAAGGTTCTTGACATCCAGCCTGTACCTTCGCGGCAGGGTGTACATTGCCCACAAGACTCTTCGTGGTAAAAATCAGCAAGCAAGGACAACACTTCAACCATACAGGTATCTTCATCAATTACGACCACAGCACCAGAGCCTAACATTGAGCCAGCTTTTCCAATTGATTCATAATCCATATTAACAGCGAGCATTTCTTCGCCAGTTAAAATTTTACATGAACTACCACCCGGAATGACCGCTTTTATCTTCTTATCACCAAGCACGCCACCACATTTCTCTAGTAGCTCTTTAAATGGGGTTCCTAAATTAATTTCAAAGACACCTGGCTTTTTGACATGCCCAGATACGCAAAACATTTTTGTTCCACCACTTGCTTCAGTACCAAGTGATTTGAACCACTCTCCACCATTTTCTAAAATAGGTGGGACAGACGCATACGATTCAGTATTATTGATATTGGTTGGTCTTTTATAAAGCCCAGCATTTGCGGGAAATGGTGGTTTAAATCGTGGTTGGCCTTTTTTACCTTCCAAGGAATCTAGCAATGCTGTTTCCTCACCACATATATAAGCACCTGCCCCAATTGCACAATGGAGTTGAAAGTCAACACCTGAACCTAATAGATCTTTTCCTAAAAGTCCAGCCTTACGCGCTTCGACTAAAGCCGCTTCAAAACGCTCAATAGGCTCATAGAATTCTCCGCGAATATAGTTATATCCAACTGTAGATCCTGTCACATAACCACCTATAGCCATGCCTTCGATCAGTTGATGTGAATTAAAACGCATAATATCTCTGTCTTTACATGTACCTGGCTCACCTTCATCTGAATTACAGACAACATATTTTTGTCCTGGCAAGTTACGAGGCATGAAACTCCATTTCAGACCGGTTGGAAAACCTGCGCCACCTCTTCCTCTAAGCCCTGAAAGCTTCAATGTCTCAATAATTTCCTCAGGAGGGATTCTTTCTTCGAGTATTTTTTTCCACGAGCTATAACCACCGACAGATAAATAAGCTTCTAACGACCAAGGCTTATCTAAGTGTAAAGTGCGCATGCATACTTCATTTGCCATAAAATCTTACCCTAAGTCCTGTAACAATTTATCTACTTTTTCAACTGTTAAGTTTTCATAGAATTTTTTGCCTGTCTCCAACATTGGCGCACCACAACATGCACCTTGGCACTCGACAGGCTTAAGCGTAAATTTACCATCTGCTGTTGTTCCACCCAGTTTAACATCAAGCTTATTCTCAAGATGCTTAACGATCTCTTTTGAACCTCGAAGCATACAAGATATATTAGTGCATATATTCAGCATATGCTTTCCGACTGGCTTATGCTCATACATTCCATAAAAAGTTGCGACTTCATAGACAGCAATCTTAGGCATATCCAAATATTCTGCTAGCTCATCCATAATTTCATTTGTAAGATAGCCACTATTTTTTTCCTGCAAAATATGCAAACCAGGAATCACTGCAGATTGACGCTGATTTTCTGGGAACTTAGCAAGCCACCACTCAATTTTTTCAGCCACATCAGATGTAATTGCTGGTGTATAATTTGTATTTTCAGAATTAGACATATATCATCAGCCTCTTAACGGTCAACATCGCCAAACACAATATCTTGTGTTGCGATAATTGCAGGTGCATCTGCCAGCATGTGACCACTTAACATTTCATTCATTGCACTTATATGTGTAAAGCCCGGAGACTTTAGCTTTAAACGATACGGCTTATTGGCACCATCCGAAATCAAGTAAGCACCGAACTCGCCCTTAGGATGCTCTGTCCCTACATAAACTTCACCCTCAGGCACACAATAACCTTCTGTAAATAATTTAAAATGGTGTATTAATGCCTCCATATCATCCTTCATCTCTACACGATGAGGAGGAGCGATCTTATGGTCTTCTGCCATGACCGGCCCTGGATTATTTCTAAGCCAATCAACACATTGTTTAATTATTTTATTTGACTCGCGCATTTCCTGAACTCTAACAAGATAACGGTCATAACAATCGCCATTCGAACCAACAGGAATATCAAAATCAAGTTTATCATAAACCTCATAAGGTTGTTTTTTGCGGAGATCCCACTCTACACCACTACCTCTCAACATTGGACCAGTAAAGCCTAATGCGATTGCTCGCTCAGAAGTCACTATACCAATATCAACCGTTCTTTGCTTCCAGATGCGGTTATTTGTTAATAAACCTTCATATTCATCAACACACTTTGGAAATCGATTGGTAAAATCTTCAATAAAATCAAGCATAGAACCTGATCTTGTTTTGTTTAATTTCTTACAAACACGTTTACTACGAAATTTTGACTTTTGATATTGTGGCATTTGCTCAGGTAAATCACGATAAACACCACCAGGCCTAAAATACGTTGCA
>JAOMSY010000060.1 GCA_028355575.1 Francisellaceae bacterium
TAGAATCGCGAGTGCTAGTGGGGATACTTTGGATGAGTATGATAATTTCTCTTCAAGATTGAAGGGTGTTACTCAGTATATTAGTCATTCAAAATCAGGTGGTAGCTTATCCTCTTTCAAAGAGTATGCCGTCTCGCACAGTAAAGGGGTTGAAAAATTACTTGATGGTAATACAGGAACCTACAAATTAATATTAGAAAAGGATGGTGGAACACATTTATTGTCGAACATTAGAATGCCAGATAATAGTAATTATATTAATAACTTAAATTCAATTGCTCTGAGCTTTCAAGAGTTTAATAAAAAATATATTGCGATATTAAATATACTTAATTATATGTATCAATTTGATTATTTTTACTCTAGTTCCAGAAAACAGGCTAGTGATATAACCTATAAAGGAATAACTCTTTATGAAAGCATTGATAATCAGAACTACCGTCAGCAAGGTCTTAAATCAACCATTGCAATAACTCAATCTTTTTCTGAGTCAATAACAAGTATACCAATTGTCTTTGAGAGCAAAAGTGGTGGAAATATTAAAGCTGAAGTTGCTGCTGTCCCAGGAGCAAGTATTCAAAGATATTACACTTGGGATATTCTCAAGCCCAGTATCGCGCCACAGGATGAAAATATTGATCAAAAAAGTGTTTTTTTTGAGTTCTCATTTGAGGCGAATTCAGGTTTAGATGTTGATGAACTGGCATATCTTATTATTACAAATAATATTAAGAAAATGCCAGAGAAAATGGCGAAAGAATATGAGCCGCTAAGCCCGACCATGAAGTCTTTGATCCAGCAAGCTTTCTTACAAATTGATAGTAATAATCTGGCTGAAAAATTTGAGAAAGAAATGGAGCCATATGAAAAACTTGTACCAGATTATTTTCTTGATGATAGAAAGTATTTTGGAGACTATGCTGGGCTTTATGAATCTCGCCACAATAAGGGTGAATATCATGTGGTTGTGCGTTTTCGTATTGGTTCAAATGAGTACCAGTCCCAATCATATTGGGATCAGATGGTTTTACCGTTGATAGTGTCTAACTTTAGCGGAACATTGGTTGAGCCTAAAACAATTCTAAATTACAGCCAATTATTACCTGGAGGTGACTGGTCGTATTACTGTAACCTGAATATTATAGAAAGTAGCACCTTAGGAAATAATGATGTCATTAGCCGAAATTACAATTATGCCATCGATCCAGACAGTCAAAGATTCAATCTTCCAAAGTCACAAAGAAGCTTAAGGTTGCAAGATTTGACATATAAATTTTCATGTGTTGATCCATCTAAAGATGCATGGTTGCCGGTTTATGACCCAAATAACACAGCTGATAAATTAAAAAATGTTTCGTTAACGTTGAATCAGTGTATCCCTAATATTGATAATGCTTTAGAAGAAGATTTGGAAAAAACTAATTTATATTACAATTTAGATAAAGGTGAATTAGTATGCAATTATTCAGGTAAAGTACTAGATATCAAGCATTGGGAACTGCCTACTAATTGTTGGGTAGAAAATTCAGGTAGCAGATTTTTTAAGAATACTTTAGATTCCACACAGGTAGCTTGTGATTATAGAAATAAAAAAGGAAATAAGCTTAGGGGATTTGCATTTATTGACTTAACAAGCTGTAAGTCAGAAAAAATTATCTGGGATGAATCAATTCTGGAACCTAGATGCGAATAATTCTGGCAATTAAATTTAAGGGATACGAATGAAATATTCTCAATATAAAAAAATCAAGTATGGTAAGAGAATGATAACTCAAGTTATTAGATTATTTTTAATAGCACCTCTGTTTATGAGTGTTAATGAAGCATGTGCGTTTAGTGTCGAGCAAACTGTTAATGCAAATCGCACGACATGGAATAGGGGAAATTTATATAGCTCTGTGCCAGTATTTAAAGACTTTACTTTTTCAAAAAAAATATGTTTTGACAATAATACATCTATATTTATAAGTGCAAGTGGTTACGTTATAGAGCCTCATGAAACACATTGCTTATCATCACCGCATCAAGCTATAATTAAAGACATAAGGAGCTTGGGTGCTAAAAGTAATAATGCTGCTGTATCCGCATTCAACCCATTCATCGATAAGCAGTGGACAAAGAATATTGTACTAACCTTATTTAACGTAGATAGAGCAAATCACGATGTATTATTAAACTTAAATGTTACGTTTACTTTTTTAAGTGTAAAAATTAAAGAAGTTGTTGGTGAATCTAAATGGTTAATCGTAGCTGAAGGGGATAAAGCGCAGGCGGTGTTTCGATTAAATAGTACTATTTATCCCATAAACTCTGAAATTTACCAAGACAATAAACTTGGAGAATTATTAGTCTTACATAATAGGTTATCTAGTTGGATGACAACAGTTCTAAAAATGCCAAGGCTTAATATAGAGTATGAGCTTAAGAATAAAGAAGCTGAAATGTGGGTAAAGATTAATGAATCTCTTGAAAACTATATTACAGATAATGATTTAACAGTTAGGCAATTTACCACTGGTGACGCTGCTAAAGTTCCTGTGGTAATTCTTAATAGTAAAGTACGACCTGAAATAAAATTTGGTAACTATATCTTGTCTATAAATAACGAACAAAAAAAGCTTCAAATACTAGAAACCGATAAATATGGCGATAGAAATATGAAGTGGGAGACACGAGGAGGAGATTATGATTCTTTGCTTTTAAAGCCTGATGGTGAGCTTGAGCTAATAGGGTTGAATAAATGTGGCCTAAAACCTATTGAAATTGAAGATATAGACATAGAGGAAACTTTTAGAAGGCTATACCCTAATAATATTCATGAGAATAATCCAACTGTTATGCGTCAAATGCTAATGATGAAAATAAGGGCATTAGACCCAGATGCTGCGGGTCGAGCATTACCCAAGACACCTGTAACGTTGCGTTTAAATGCCACGGATGGCGTAATGTCATTATGGGATGCCGATGGACGAGTTGTATGGCGTTCAAAAAATTCATCTAATACAGACAGTGATTTATATTTTTTCTGCGGTGAGTGATGTAGATTTTAATGTGATATAAAGCATTATTATTACAATCAACTAGACTGTTATCATATATAAAATAAAGTTTATTTATAAACCTATGTTCTCAGAACTATACGATGAACTATATACCTTCTTCAAGCTGGTACAGTATAAATCTACTACGTCTTTTATTGCGCAAGAGGGGGTAGGTAAGGCTCAAGTCTGGCGGCATATTGATAAGCTGGAAAATACTTTCGGCGTTAAATTAGTATTGCGTTACAACTATGGCTTTGAGTTAACGAATGAAGGATTATTGCTATATAACTCTATTTTTATGTCTATGTTACGGATCGAAGCTGATCTGAAAGGTAATGATTCCCCAACACCAACTGTCACCATACTTTCAACATTTGCCATAAATACATTACTGTTAGGGCGGAATTCGATATTATTTGAAAATAACGATGAATTTAAAGTTAAGCTATTAACTTATACGCTTTCATCATACAAGTTAAAAGCCTATGGTGAAGTCGATGACCCTTTTTTAGGTACTGCTTATGCTTGTGATATATTAATTTGCCAGTCAATTAGGCAAAACTTTTTTGGTGAGCATTTGTGGGAAAAAATCTTTACGATAGACTCCCGATATAAACTTTATGTTAGTGAAGCTTATATACAAAAATATGGTTTAGTACATCATGTGGATGATTTAAAAAACCATAGCTGTATCTCCAACAATTCTCTTGGGTTAGATCATTGGCGATTACATAACATACATACAGGTGACATGCACGCCATTAAAATTAACGTCAAGCATATAACAGAGTTTTTTAAACCTATGGCGCATCTAATTGAAAATGGAGAGGGTATTGGGTTAATGTCTCAAATTTATGCACAACAGAATAACCTAATTAATGTATTACCTGATTATTACATTCAACTGGTTCCATTTTCTTTATATAAAAAGAAAATATTGCCTGAACCTTTAAAAGGCATTGTTGACAAGGTTGCTTCAGCTATATTAGACGATTACAACAAATTAGCTAAACAAGTAAATGAAGGGTTAGAGATATAATATGGCTGATGAAATATCTTATAAATTAATTGGAAGGATTATTGAAATTTACGAGCACCAATCTTTTGACAAAGCCTCTGAGATACTTTCAGTAAATAAATCTACCTTGCAACGTTCATTAAAGAATATAGAAAAGCAGCTAAAGCAGAAGATTTTTGACATAAAAGGTGATAAAGCAATTCCAACCAAGCAAGGCGAAGAGTTTTATAATAAATACGCATTGAGTTACTTATATTCTGATCATATTTTTCAAAAAGCGATAAAACAAATACAAAGCATAAAAGAATATTTAAGGGTATCTGCACCACAGGAGTTTTATAAACTTATTATTGATTTCTTAAACGAAAAATTACCAGATGTGTCATTAAAGCTTGATAGTTACACACCATTTGAAATTATCGATACTGGCCCAAAACTTTCATCAATGATCTTCGAAAATACGGATTGTGTAATAAGTTATGAACCAATTGAGTTTTCAGATAATTATCGATGGTTGCAAAAAGCTGAGGTACGTTTTAAAAGTAAATTATGGGCTTCAGCCAAATACATAGAAAAACACGGAGAGTTATTACTCAAAGATATTGCTTCATATTCATTTTTGACTAATGACTTTAACTTGGTGCAAAAAATTAAGCTTACGGATTATATTAATAACAAAGTAATTGAATTAGATAATGCCCCATCAATATCATGCGATATGCTTGAAAGTAATGTTGATATTGCACAATTAGGCGGGGGTATTGTGTTAATTCCAGAGTTTTTGACTGAGCAATATAGCCGAAATTTAACGCCTGTATTCCATGATTCCATCTATCAAGAACAGAAATTATATTGTTATATCAAATCAGATTTAACGATCCAACAGGCTCGAGATTTTGAGAAGTTGGTTAAGTATATTAAGAGTTGGTAGTTTTTTTGCTATAAAAATAATATTTGAGTCCTAGATAATTGCTTTTGTAAGTATGACGGTGAAGGTGATTACAACTGCATCAGAAGTATTGCAGTTTTCTGAGATGACCAACCTTATTTACATATTGCTCTTTCGCAATATTTTTTAAAAGTTCTCTTGTGTATAAGGTGAGTTACTCATTGCTATAAAGTGTGAAATGCAAAAGTGAGTCACGCGTATTTATAATATGACATAACTATTTTAGTTTCATCTGATAATATTTCGACCAGAAAGTTTTTAAACAAAAAAATGGAGAGAAATATGAAACTAAAAAAAATCGCCGCATTAAGTCTTGCTGGACTAGCGTTTATGTCAACAAGCAGTTTTGCAAATGTAAGTGAAATTAATAATTCGCAAATTGAACGCCAAAATTTACAAGGTATAGATTCAGATTTTATGGATTTCGGGTTTGATTTTTTATCTGATAAATCTATCCTTCCATTTCCATTAGGGGCTTACGTTAAAGATATCTATAAGGGCCCATTGAAAAAATTATTCTTCCCGTCAATTACTGATCCTACGCAAGATAAGCTAGACAATATCACTAATATCTTAGTTCAAATGCAAACCCAACTTGCTGATATTACTTTAATTGATCAGGCAGTTTTAAATAGATTGATCTCATTATCAGACGATTACTATATAAACAGATTCAAGGATAAAGTTGAAAAAGTTGAGGAAACACCAAGTAAAATACTATCAAAAAATAGGAGCTTTTTGCCCTTAGATGATAATGACCCAAATAAATCAATTTATCCTTTTCCTAAAAAAGATAACGAAGGTATTTATGAATACGCATTAAACTTATATAACGGTTCCTTGGCATCTGCTGATATTAACGTTGCTAATTTACTTAAAGGTCAGTTTGTTGATGTTGATATTAAAGACAGTAAGATTATTCAATCTAATAGTAGTGAATCGTTAATGGACTTGTACAATGATTTTACAGTTTCGATAGATAACGCTACTCAATGGAATAATTTTTATTCTGGCTATGTGGATTATGTATCGAAAAAGACTGATTCCAACGGTGAATTTATGGCTCCACTTTTTGAAGGTAATATTGTATATGGTCAGGTTAATATGCATTATACTCAAGCAGCTGAGTCTTTGTATAATATGTTTAAGGTTTTAATTGCTTTTAAGTATACTCACCGAAATGATTTCAAGAATGCCGTAATTCCTTCTTCTGTTCATATTTATGATGAGAATAGCTTTGCCAATTACCAGCAAAGTATCAAAGAGTTGGATAATACTTTTGAGCAGTTGTTAAAGAACTATCAATCAAAAGTTGTAGATAATAATAAACCTTTGGGCCAGGAGCAGTATATCGAAAGAGTTATTAATAATACAATTTATTTACAAGGTAAAAGTAAGGTGGGGCTTATTAGGGAAAATGGGTTTGAAGGCTGTAATATTTTAAGCCTATCTATGTCTAATGGAACTAAAAATGCAGGTAAACATTTAATAGGTCACTTGGAATTGGCCTGTGGAAATAAATTAAATCATTTTGATATCCCATATAAGGTACTTCCTTCTGGAGATATAAAACCATATATTTCTGGTATCTACTTAGATAAAGATCATAGTAAAAACTCGATGGAATCTGACTATATTCGAGCAGCTAGTGAGTATAAAGAACTAGGCGAATTTGTAAAAAGTAATAAAGATGCTGGGTGGAAATTTAATGCAAAATTGGAGTATGACCATGGGAATCGAATATATAATGGTATTTATGTGCACATGGAAAATCGTTTTTCTAGTAACCTTAATTTAAGTAATGAGGTTCTTCATGAGTCTGAAGAGCACAATGTTTTTAGAACACCTGCTACTTGGCAGGCAGACTTTGGGGGTAGGTATATATACCCATACTATCATGATACAAAATACGATATTATCCCATCTATGAATGATAAATTTTTTATACATACTATTAATGGGCATATTTTTTCAGCACAAAACTGGATCCCTAGGCTAGAATATGCATCGACAAGTAGCAGTCCATCAGATTATGGCTATCAACATATCGTAATGAACTGTTTGGACAATGATAATAGCTGTCACAATGATATAGATGGTAAAAGTTTACATTGGGATGATGGAACTACTATTACATCAAAACAAACATTTGGTACAGATAAAGATAGAAGTGGGTTGGTAACAACAACAGCATATACAACCGCTGACTTTACAGACAAAGTCATACTAGATGGTCATGTCAATAAAAGTTTACAAGATGGATCAATTGTCTTGACATCAAATAATAAAGACTTCCAGTTAGAATATGAAAAAGAAGTTGGTGGCCTATATATTCTAAATGTTAAAACTGGTGAGAAGAAACCTGCTTTCAATTTACACGACAGTCAGGTACAAAATATAAAATCTATAAAGTTTGAACATGGTAATGTTGAGCTATTTGACCAATATGGAGGGCAAATATGGACAGCTCAGAAATTCACTCTTCACGATGGAATGTGGGTTCCCTCTCCTATTGCAGAAGATAAAACTAATTACATTGCTCTTCAAGATGACGGTAATTTAGTAATATATGACAAAAATGCCACCCCATTATGGAGCAATAATCAATAGGTGAGGCTCAAGCTTGGTTCAATATTTCAACTAAGCTTTTTTAGACTTCAGTTTTAATAAAAACCTAGAATAAAAAAATACATTACCCATAATATAGCAACACACGTATC
>JAOMSY010000061.1 GCA_028355575.1 Francisellaceae bacterium
CAGTCACCAAAAAACTATAAGCTTTCAACTGCTTGAATCGTTTTAAATGCACGCTTACGACCACCAAGATTTTCAGCACATTCAGCTCGATTATCAACTTCCAAGTTATCTTCAGCAAGGGTTTTGATGACTTTGGCTGATACGTCACCAAGTTTGAGCACTTCATGCAGCCCACCAAGCAATTTAAAGTTTTCTACCCCTGGGGCAAATACTGGTGAAGTCTTACTAATCTCACGCAAATGATCTTCATCGATTTTAGTAACTTTTGCCATGGCTTCTAACCACATAACAGCAACAGTCGAATGGTCTAAAGCATAGATTCGATCTGCCATTAAACCAAAGGCAATAAAGCTGCCGCCAATGGCTTGGTTATAGACTAATGAAATAATCTTATGACCTTTCTTACGTGCTAGATGTAAGCATTTCAATAAGTGTGAAAAATAACGGTACATGCCCAGCCACTCGTCACGCATTTCTAGTTTTTGTCCAACGACATCAACAAGTAAGAATATTGGTAAAGTCTCATCATCCTTTTCAACAATATCCAATACATGTTTCGCCATTTCTGCTGCTTCATCCACACCTAGAAAGGTTTCTTCTTGTGTGCCTAATATATGGAACTTTTGCTTATTAATTTTACCAGCACCAGAAACAATGCTGTTATTTATAGTCGTATCTGAACTTTTAAATATTTCTGACAATACAGTTTTAAGTTCAACTTTTTTAGTGTTACTTTTTGCCACTGTACTCTCCTAATTTGTTCACTTTACAATACTTAACAAATGCTTTATCAGTCATTCCAAAGACATCAATATTGCTATCTTTTTCAGACTGTTCTAACCACTCACCCATTTCTTGCGAACTCTTGGTTTGCTTTGTTAGCTGACGAAGTATTTTGTTTTCTTTTTGTAAATTTTCGAGTGTTAATGCTGTTTCTTTATTTGAACTGGATAAGGTTTTAACAATTGCTTTCTGAATGTCTTGAACTTTATTAGAGACATATTGTTTTGCCGTACCCTGCATATAGCGAGTTCTACCCCCATACACACGCCACATTAATGGTCTGTCGCCTGCATCAAATGCCTCAACACCTTTTACCGCTTGAATAACCTCGGCACCCGAAACGCCTATTCGTGCTACTTGATTCACAATAAGCGTATCTAACGAACCACTAATAATGCCCATACCACCATACGCGCCATTATTGCCGCAGATCACACCAATGGTTTTAACACCTGCTGAGCGTGTTTCTAATATTGAACGAATGATTTCAGATATTTCTATCTCACCCACATTGGCTTCTTGTAAACGCACACCGCCACTGTCAACCAATAACACCACGCCATCTAATTGATGTTTTGTCGCATACTTGAATAACCCATTTAATTTAGCTCCGTGAATTTCACCAACTGCACCACCAATAAAATCTTTCTGTTGCGCAGCAATGGCAATATCTTTACCTTGTAATTTTGCTCGACCAATCACAAGACCATCATCCGACTCAGTCTGCATATCAAGCAAAGGCAAGTTCAAACTATTACCGTCATCATTCAATAAAAATTCTTTAAATGTGTCTTCATCTACAATCGAATAAATACGTTGACGCGCATCTAGTTCTAAATAATCATTACCTGTTTTATAGCCATGCTGATATGTTTCGATTGCCTGACGTAACCTTAGTGACACGACAGGAGGGGTTGCACCCGCATCGTTAATGGTTAACTTAATTCCCCCAATGGAATAGTCATCAAAAAAACGTTCTATCACTGCATCCCAAGTATTTTTATAGCCCTTTACATTTGTACTAACTTCAAATGCCACTTGTTCTGAATCAATCGCAGTAATCATAACTTCTAAATTACCTGAACCCGCAACACCCACTTTAATGGATTCACTTTTAGGTAACGTTCTTTTCCCTGTAAATTGATATGTATATTTTTCCATAATACATCCTTACCAGTTTCTGAATTTTTTAGGTGGACAATAAATCCCGTTTGATATTTCAACCAGATCGTGGATTGTTTTTGCAGCCAATAAATCACGTGAAGCATCTTTCAGTGCAATGCCTAGATCTTCTGGTCTTTGAATAATCTTTCTATCTCGAAGATTTGCCACCATCGCTTTATCACGCTTTAAGCCAACAGGCGTATAACCAGCAACACCTCGTATGGCTTGCTCTCGCTCTTCAGGTGTTTTACACATTAATAAGTTGGCGATCCCTTCTTCAGTTACCACATGAGAAATATCATCACCATAAATCATAACGGGTGGTAAATCTGCTTTCATTTCTTTTTGCAAATCCCAAGCATCTAGTTTTTCAACAAACGTCGGTTTACCTGCCGACTGAAATGTCTCAACCATTTGAATCACAAGTTTTCGACCTCTTGGCATATAGGCAGAAGTTGCCTCTGCTCGCTCTTGGCCTGCTTTTAACCAAGCATAGGAAGAGTGTCTTCTACCTAGCGTATCGCAGCCCATATTCGGTGCACCGCCAAAACCAGCGACACGCCCTTTTGTTGCTGTTGAGCTATTCGCCTGAAGATCCATCTGTAATGTTGCACCTATGAAAACATCACAACCATAATGACCCGCTAATTGACCAAACATTCTATTTGAGCGCAGTGAGCCATCTTTACCTGTAAAAAAAATATCTGATTTAGCACGAACATAATCGCTCATGCCTAACTCACCACCAACACAATGGATAGACTCGACAAATCCTGCTTCGATGGCTGGAATTAGTGTAGGCAAAGGATTCACCATCCAGTGCTTACATATTTTACCTTTTAAACCTAATGACTCTGCATAGGTAGGTAAAATTAATTCAATCGCACACGTATTAAAGCCAACGCCGTGATTCAAACGATTTACTTGATATGGTGCGTAAATGCCTTTAATCACCATCATTGCCATTAAAATTTTAACTTCATCAATAAGGGCAGGGTCTCTTGTAAATAATGGTTCAACATAAAATGGGTTCGGTGCTTCAACCACAGCATCAACCCAACCACCTGGAATATCAACACGCGGGAGTTTATCGACGACTTTATTTACCTGAGCAATAACAAAACCATTTTTAAATGCTGTTGCCTCAACAATGGAAGGTGTTTCTTCAGTATTGGCACCCGTATATAAGTTACCTTCGTGATCTGCTTCTTCCGCAGCAATAATTGCAACATTGGGCGTTAAGTCCATCACCATACGTGCATACAGCTCATTATAGGTATGAATATTTCCAATCTCGATTTGATTATGATCAATCATACTTGCTAAGCGCGTTGCTTGTGGGCCAGCAAATGCAAAGTCCACCTTCTGTGCAATACCTAAATCAAATAAGTCCAGATGCTCAGGCAAAGCAATTGCAGACTGAATCATATGTAAATTATTGACCTTCTTCGGATCAACTTTACAAAATTCTTTTGAAAGAAAATCAGCTTGTTTCTGATTATCACCTTCAAGGCACACTTTATCACCTGGCTGAATCACAGTTTCAAGTAATTCTACGACTTGATCTTGTGATATAATCTTTGTCCCTTTAAGAATCTTTTTTAAATCTTTTTCTTTAGAGGATGATTTATTACTTTTTGGCATAAATGCTCCTATTATTGCAACCTACCGTTAAATTATAGTCAAAAAACTAAATATTTAACCAGGATGGCAGGTTTAAAACTCATGTGCGTAAAAAATACGATACTCATATAAGGTACCTTTTAAAATATGAATCGGCTAATAAATTAAAGTTGAAGATCTAACGATTAATCACTGACACTCAATGCATTCAAACGTTAATGCATATAAAATTATATTCAACAAAATTGAAGTAAAACAGGACCTATATGAAGCTATTTATTACCCTATTACTTATTTCCATGCTGTCTGTTGTGCAAATTGCTGAGGCTAAACGCTTTGGTGGCGGGCGTAGCTTTGGCTATAGTAAGTCATATTCTGGGAGTTCTTCATCAAAAACCTCAAACACCTCTGCTGCTGGTAAAAAAAGTGGCATGGGCGGATTAGGTAAACTACTTGCAGCAGGCGCGATTGGTGCAGCCTTAGCTTATCTGTTTACGAGCGCGGGTGGCGGAATTGGTTGGATACTTCTTGCAGTAGCGGCTTTCTTTATTATTTCTAAGATATTACGCAGCAGAGCCATGTCCCAACAAAGGCAACGTAATAATCAATCCGGATTTGGTGGCAGAACAATTGATGGACAACCATCACAACAATTTGCATCTGGAAACAACCATAACACTTTTGACCAAAATACGGCTTATGCGGATGAAACTGAAACGCGCACTCAAACAGGTGGTCATACCTCCTATGCTGTCAATGGCATGATGCCTGATGGCACACCAGAAACCGTTTTCAAACATCAAGGATTAAATCTATTTCAACAATTACAAGACTTAAATAACGCTACTTCTATTGAGAAAGTTAAAGGCTATTTAACACGTGATATGTTTGATCAGCTGAAGTCTGAAATTTCAAGCAATAACGAAATAGCCAAATTTGAAAATTTAGAAACAGATATTGTTGGATTTGAAAAATTCGGAACCAAATGGGTTGGCTCAATTAAATTCAGCGGGAAGGTTCAAGAAGACAGTGGGTCTAACTGGGAAAACTTTGAAGAAATTTGGCATTTTGATCGTGACAAAGACGAGCACATCTGGCAACTTTCTGGTATTCAGCAAATCAGCTAGCCAATACACTATACAAAACAATCTTTCCTAAATTCGGTAAACTACCACCAAACAACATTCTTAATACAACCAATTAGATTAAACTGTATAGGTTACTTCTATAGCTAACTCGATTAAGTTTATCACATTTCTTACTGTGACTTTTACGCTCTTTTAGAAGTATTAATTTTTACAATAGCTCCAGCTATTCTATGCAATTATTTCTTCTAAAATATCATCAAAATTCTTTGCAATAAAAACAACAAACTTAACCGGGCTAGCTATATCTGGAAGGCTATTTATATTTGTCATTACATATACACAAATTAACTTGACCAATACTGAGCATGTGTCGCTTATTCCTTGCTAAATATATTAATATATAATTCATAATATTCTAATTTTGTAATGGCTAAATGAATCTATCTCAACTTCAAATAATCGAACCGAAAGATACTAACAACATAAAAATGCTGCTTACTGACAGTAGGATATTTTTAAATGAACTTAACTATGTAAGAGATATTTTAAGTATAGATAACATATACCACATAACTTGGATGAGAATATTTGATGACAGCTCTTTCCAACTAGTCACTCAAATTCCTGAAAAGAGCTATATTGATTATATTTTAAAAGGGCATTGGCTAGATGATGTTGCCATAAAACCACAGACTGTTTCAGCATATAAAACCGTTTACCATGAAGCCCCTAACGAACTAACTAAGCAAGATGATTTTGATCGATTAATGGAAAATAAGCTCTCACTTATGTTTAGTAAATTATACGGAAATATTTTTGATCATTTTATATTTGATATTGATCAAAACTCATATGAACAATTGACAGAAGCGAATAAATCTATGCTCTGTGACCGCCTTAATACATCAATTAATTTAATGTATAAGAATATTCACTTCACCAAGACCTTTAAAGCGACAGGATATCAATTGATCTATCCGTCAGAAGTAAAAGAACGTCGTAAAGCTATATTAGAAAAGTTTAAATTAACAGAAGGAAATTTAGATTATTTAACCGCAATTTCTTCTGGTTGTTCCGCAAAGGAAATCGCTCAAAAAAGAGGATATTCCTATCGATCTGTTGAAGATGCAATTGCCCGACTATGCGTTAAGCTTGAATGCCAAAACAAACAACAACTCGTCGATATTTCACGAATAATCACCAGCTATTTATACTAGTCTATATATCTACCACTGTAGTTAATACAGACTTTATTTTCATATGCATCAATTAGAATGGTATTACTTTCAAGGTGAACCAATACCAAATTCAATTGGAGATAAATTATGAAAAATAAGGTTAAAGCTCTATTCTTATCAAGCTTATTATTATCAGGATCAACTTTTGCCTGTAGTGATATATTTATTAACAAAAATAATCATCACGTAGAAGGCAGAACATTAGACTTTTTAGTGAATGTTGCCACTGACAAATATATTGGTTATGTAGGGCAAAATAATACGACTGATATCATTATTGATTCAGATAAAATTCCTCAAAATAAAATAACAAGCTGGAAAAATAAATATGGTTTCCTAGGTATGCAAGCATTTAATGGTGGAAACATGGTTGATGGCATGAATACTAAAGGGCTCTCATTTTCTGCACTTTATCTACAAGGTACGAAATACCCTAACTATAATGCTTCAGATAATAAACCTGTCATAGGCGTTTATGACTTGGGTAATTATATTTTGTCAGAAGCAAGCAATGTTGATGATGCACTTAAATTATTGAAAAGCCACCAAGTTGTGAATTCAGCAATTAGTGCTGGCAATGGTAAATATATTAAAAACTTACCTTTGCATTATGTTATTAGGGACAAGACTGGGCATTCAGCGGTAATAGAATTTATTGATGGTAAAATGAAGATATATGAAAACGCTGGTAACACACTTACCAATGGACCAACATATAATTGGCAATTGAATAATGAAAATAGCTATAGCTATCTAACCAGCACACCTAAAAAAATGAATCAATCTGCCGAAGAGCAAGTACATAATTATAAAACAGTCTATAACCACTCACTCCCATTAAATGCCGGTCTTCTTGGCATGCCTGGTGATTATACTTCCCCTTCACGTTTTGTTAGAGGTACGACTTTACTTAATAGTTTATAAGGCGCCATCTTCAAATACAGCGGCTTTACAGCAAGCTATGGCAGTAGTGGATTCATTAAAAGTACCTCACTATCAAGATGATACAACTATTTGGGCTAGCCTAAAAGACTTAGACAATGAGGTATATTACTTTAAGCCATACGGGTACTTTCAAGGAAAAGGCAAGTTCATGTCAGTGGGTTTACAAGATAT
Organism: Francisellaceae bacterium; assembly: GCA_028355575.1. Lineage (GTDB taxonomy): Bacteria > Pseudomonadota > Gammaproteobacteria > Francisellales > Francisellaceae > CAJXRW01. The sequence goes on from JAOMSY010000061.1 coordinate 7,013, forward strand.
ACAAACTTATGACCTTAAGAGCATTGATTTTAATGATGTACCATTAGAAGATAAAGGCTATGTTATTCATCCTACGAAAAAGAGCGATATTAAGGAAATTATATCAGCCGATAAAATACCTGGCTTTTCCTGATTCTTATAGATCTCACAACTAGTGATTACATAAATGAATAAAGCCTAAAATATTCCAATACTATTAGAATGTCGCAATATCTTTAGATGTGGTTATAAAAGACTTTTTAACAATATCTGTTTTTATTTCTTTAACAGTTTGGTGTTTTTTATTTATAGACTCATCATCAGAAATTGTGACTGAGGTCTCAGATGAAGATCTTTCTATAACTCTATTATTTGTATTTGATAATTTTGCATTTGAACTAGGTATTGCGTAAACGTTTTTAATATTGACTTGATTAATTTCATTGACCTGAGCTTCCTTATCTTGAGGTGTTTCTTCGCTGGATTCATAATAAAAAAACAAATAAACACACACGCCTAATATTAGAATTAAAAGGCAAATAAATACAGTAATTACATTCTTTCTCATTTACTTTCCTTTATAGGTAAAAACTATTTCAT
>JAOMSY010000062.1 GCA_028355575.1 Francisellaceae bacterium
GCTTACCTATCCTGATGGAGAGGAAATCAAAATGCAGTCTGCAATCTATGAATTATTGGCTTATTTAAATCAACATCGTGGGAAAGTGATTTCTCGCGAAAAATTATTTGAAGATATTTTAAAACGTCCTTTTGAAGAGTTTGATAGAAGTATTGACCTTAGGGTTAGTCGATTACGTAAATTATTTGATATCAATCGTGAAAAGGATGACAGCTATATCGAAACTGTAGTGGGTGCTGGTTATATATTACATTTATAAAGGCAGCTTATGAATATCAATATTCGAAAGGTACGTAAAGGGCAGTCAATTCGTATCGGTATTATTATTTTAGGTATTTTAGTATTCTTGCAAGTTGCTTATAGTGTGTATTGCGTCTATTTGGGTGTATTAAACGAAAAACAGGTGCATATTGTTGAAGCTGGAAAAGGAATTAATTTTGCTGATATTCATAATTTGGTAGACGAATACTTTGGTCTGCCAAAGGTGATTGATGATGAAGAATATGCAGATGATACAAGAAGTTTTGCATTTTTTTCAGTGACACCAATGTGTTCTGAAACCGGCATTCCTGCTGTATTAGAAAAATCTAAGCAACCGGTTAGTATTTGTATAAGTTATAAGGGGTATAACCAACAACACTGGTTGAACTTAGTTAGATTTTCAGAATATGACTTAAATGCGCCTTTAAGCTTTTCTTTTATTATCGTTATTCTGGCCAGTATCTTTTTCTTAACCGTCACACTGATTCGTTTGAAATGGGTTGTTCCATTTTATGAGTTTCAACGCTATGCGTTTGGGCTTGGTATGCAACTTAAAGCACAGCCTTTGAGTATTAACAGCAATCCTATTGCGCATAAAACGGCTGAAACATTCAATTTTATGTACGACAAAGTCAATAATACATTAGAGTATCAAAATAAGCTCTTGGCCATGGTTTGTCATGATATCCGTACACCGTTAACACGCATGCAAGCGAGACGTTTAGGAAATATGGATGCCTTAAGTGGTAAAGATGAAAAAGATATTCTTGAAATCAACGAGATGTTGGATAATTTAATTGCTTTTTCAAAAGATAACTGGTTGGAAGGCATTGCATTTGAGCTAACGAATGTGACTGATTTCTTTGAAGAGCTGATTGCTTCATACGAAGATAATGGTATACGACTAATCAATCAGCTTGAAGATGATATTGAGCTGAATTTAAAAGTAAGTGCATTTAAACGAGCAATCTGTAACTTAATTAATAATGCGAGAAAACATGCTGGTATCGTTCAGGTTATATTAAATTGTGATGATAAATATTTTCATATAGAAGTTAAAGATAATGGCACAGGTATTCCTCAAGATGAGATTGAGAATGTCTTTAAAGCATTCTATACCGGTTCTTCTAAGAAAAAGGGGAGTGGGTTGGGTTTGGCAATTGTAAAAGAAATATTATCAGTGCATCAGGGTTCGATCACCTTGGAGAATAATCAAGAAGGAGGGCTCAGTGTTAAAGTTGAAATCATACTATCCTAGAACTTTTGAGATCTCTGCACTCTTTCTAATTTTCATATTAGGCAAGTTTACCTATTTTGCTTTTCTTTCATTCGTAATAGAGCATATTGCCTTACATGATGTCTTCTACAATGTTAATTTTTATTTTAGATATTACTATTTTATTCCGAGTAGTTTGTTTTGTATTGGGATTTTTATATTGCCCTTCATGACATTATTTGCCCAAGAACACGGTTATAAACGTGTATTAGTTTATATTTTGGCTGCAAATACACTGGGTTGTTTAATTCTATTTATAGATGTGAATTATTTCACGCTACTTTTTGCCGTCATCTTACTTTCTCCTAGCTTATGTATGATTTCGATAGTTTGTTTAAAATTTTGGCAAATATTACCAAGGAAGCTTGCATCATTTTATATTATTTTATCTGTATGTATTTACTTTCTGTTGATGTCATTAGCAATTAAATTTTATTATTTAATTCAAGAAGAAAATTTTACAACGGGTCGCTTAATGCTTGGTGTTATATTTTCTGGTATTGGGCTCATTGTTGCTATTGCCTTTATTAATGGTCAAAAGAATCGCTTTAATCTCGAGAGGTATCAAGAGAGGGTATATGTTGGTCTTTTCCAAGCAATAAAACATTACAAATATCTTTTGCAAATCTTCAGTCTGATTTTTTTTATAATTGGCTTTAGAATGTTATGTGATAAATTTATATTACCTAATGTTACTTTGAGTTTAGGTCTATTAACAGAATCGCATATTATCTTTATTGTATCTGCTCAGATGATATTAGCTATATTTTGGGCTTGGCTAGGCGTGTTTTACCTTCGGCATAAATACTTATTATGGGTTAGCATTGTATTAGTTGTTGTTTCAAATATTATTACTATTATCTATTGCTCAGGATACACAGCTGATACAAATAATTTTGGCTATATAATGTTTACGGTAGATAGGGTAATCTCTTTTGGTGCATTAACTTATATAGTTGGGTATTGTTTATCGAGTGTTTTAAATTACTTTAGAAAAAGCCAATCTCAGGCTTTTATCATTGGTCTTTTTAGCACGTTAGCTAATGTCATAGTTTGGGTTATATTGCAGTTAATGCTTATTTAAATATTGTGCTTGTATCTGAATTGATACACTCTGTTACATCATAGAAACAGCTAATTATTTGTTTTACGAATATAATGGACACGTCTTCAACAATACGTGAAACCAACCATTCAAGGGAAACATTATGAAAAAAGTAATTACTGTAATTGCAATCTCAGCTACCGTTTTAATCACAACAAATCTTCAGGCTCAAGGCATTAACTTTTTGACTCATGAGTTAATTATGGAAAAAAGTGCTCAGCGATAAGAATAAATCCATCATAATTTAATATCACTTCAGGAGAATCATATGAAATCAATACTTAAAAATTTACTCGTAATCGGCTTGTTATCAACCACATATTCTGTTTTTGCTCATAACGGTGCGGATAACTCAGCTTTTAAGCCCGAAGTGACTGTAAAACAGAATGTGATGGAATATGTGAATGATAGTAAAAATTGGAAACAGGATGTGCTAACGGGTGCGCATGGCCAAGTTGTAATGATGTCTATTACCCCTGAAACAAATCCTAAAAATGAAGTCGGGTTTGAAGTGCACGAAGGCTTTGACCAAATAATATATGTTACTGAAGGTGAAGCAATTGTTATTACAGGTGACAAAAATGAGGAAACTGTTAATACCATATCAAAAGGAGATATGATCGTTATTCCTTCAGATACAAGACACAACGTTATTAATTTAAATGACCATTCAGCCTTAAAAATTCTAAGTTTTTATAGTGAGAATGATACGAAAGTAAATAAATCTTATCCAACATTAGCAAGTATGTATTAATAAGATTTAAGAATAGAGATACTAAGAAAAAATATATTTAGAAGGAAGCTGATTAGTTATTTGTTTCAGCTTCTTCATCTTCAGAAAGACGTTTATCCATTATCATAGTTAGTCGGAAACCAACAACCATTGAAATAGTTAGCATAACTGCTATAACACCGTACCACATACTAGTTACCTCTCTTAATAATAAACGTGATCATTTTTTTCTACATCGCTCGCATCGATAGAAGGTCTATCTTTCCATATTGCAAACATACCTGCAATTTTTGACCAGAATGCAAAGACAATAATAGGAGGAACACAAATATAAATAAGACCCATTAGTGTATAGGCCTTAGCAGAAGAATTCCAAACAGTTAAACTTTGCTGCCCAAATGTAACGGTATCAGATGTAAACTGCGATGGAACCAAATAAGGGAATAGTGCTAAACCAGCTGAAATGAGTAGGCAGGCAATTGCGATTGAACTGCACCAAAATGCTAACCATTTAACTTTAGGTGCAAATATCATCGCAAGAATAACGCCACCATATACACAAGCAGGGAATGCCCATAAGCCAGGATAATTATAATAGTTATTTAACCACCCGCCAGTAACTAATTTAGCTGGTGTATTATAACTGTCAGGATTAGCCATAGCATCTATAGGAACTAAACCTTTGATAGAATATGCGATCATAAGAAGAGCTATCGTAACAAAAACTAAAAAGCCAATACCAAAAATATAAAATACATTTCTATATTTAACTCCAAGCTCACCATCTACTCGGCGATTAAGGTGTATACCGCCTTGCATTAACACCATACAAAGACCCATCAGTGCAGATATGATGCCAAATACATTTAATAGCTCCCAAACTGAACCATAGTAGGTCATCTGCATATAAAATGGATCATGCATGAAAGGCAACCCTTCAAAAAGGTTTCCTATTAATAGTCCAAAAGCAATAACTGGAAAAAATGCGCTAATAAATAAAGACCAATCCCAAAAAACTCTCCAGCCTTTTGATGGTAATTTGCCTCTAAAATCAAATCCAGGTGGTCTTAGGAAAAAACTAAATAACACTAACAACAAAGCTGGGTAGAGCCCTGAGAATACTGTGGCATAGACAGATGACCATACTCCAAACAAACACCCGCCTGCAAAAACTAACCAGGTTTGGTTACCATCCCAAGTTGGTGCAATTGTATTTAACATTGTACGTCGGCTTACATCATCTTTTGAAAAATCTTTATGTTTAGATTCAAAAGGCATCAATATGGTAATACCGAAATCATGTCCAGCGGTTGTTCCATATAAAACAAGAACAAACACAATAAGTCCCCACCAAATTAGCTCCAGCCAATAATAATCAAATATCATAATTATTTACCCCCAGTGCTATTGTCTTTTTCAAAATGATATCGACCCGTGCCTAGCGAGCTTGGGCCTTTTTTTACAACTTTTGTAATTAAGAATATATCCATTCCTAGTAAGAACATGTAAAAAGCTACAAAACACGCCAAACTAGAAATAAGTTGGTAAGGATCTAGATGAGATGCACCCATAAACGTTGGCATAATGCCTCGAATGACCCACGGCTGACGACCAACTTCTGCAATAATCCAACCAGCTTCTGCGGCAATATAAGGTAATGGTATTGCAAATAATGCACATCTTAATAGCCATTTTTGTTTCTCAAAGTTGCCTTTAACAAAAAAGTAGAAAGATAAGATGAAGATTAACAGTAATATACCCCAGCAACCAAGCATGACCCTAAAGCCAAAGAACAAGGTTGATACTTCAGGAATTGTTTCTTTAACTGCTGTATCCCACTCAGCTGGTGTTGCTGAATAAGGATTCTCAGAAAAATGTTGTAGAATAAAGGCATAACCAATGTTATCCCTATATTTCGCTGTTTCAGCATTCTCTGGATTAAATATTTCATAATCTGAATCAGTACCAACGCCACCACGAATGTTCTCAAAAGCTTTAAGTGCGATTAATCCATCCTTCATTAGTGTACGGTTGTGCTCCATAATTGGAATTTCACCTTCAACTGTACCTGTTAAGTTATGATCAGCAATTAAGCTTAGTGCCCATGGAATCTCGATAGGGAATATATTTTTTTCCTGCTCTTGGTCAGGCCAAGCTATTAATATCCATGAAGCAGGCGCTGTTTGAGTTTCCCATTGTGCTTCCATTCCAGCCATTTTTTCAGGCTCATCCTGGGCAACAGCGAGGCCATTAGCGTCGCCTAAAAAGAATGTGAAGAGGCAACAGCTTAATCCGAATCCGATTGCAATAGCAGCGGAACGCAGTGCAAAGCCAATATCTCTACCCTTTAATATGAAATAACTGCTTATGCCTAGTACAAATGTTGAAGCAACAATGTACCCAGCAAATGCAACGTGACCAACACGAATTTGTGCAAGTTCTTGACCATACATTTGCGCCCAGCTTATCAGTTGCATTGTCATGGTTTCTGGATTCAAGTAAGAACCTTCAGGATGCTGCATCCAACTATTTGCTACTAGGATATTAACAATCGACATGTTCGTGCCGAGTGCTAAGAAAAAAGTAATAAGAATATGCGTGCTTTTTTTAACTTTATCCCAGGTGAAAAAGAATAAACCAAAGAGTACTGCCTCAATCATAAAGGCAGTGACACCCTCAATTGCAAGTACAGCGCCAAAACTATCACCAATGAAACGTGAAAAATAAGCCCAATTGAGGCCAAATTCAAACTCCATTGTGACACCTGTTGCCACACCGATCGCAAAATTGATGGCAAATAGCTTACCCCAGAATTTAGTCATATCTTTGTAGACAACGTTACCTGTTTTTAGGTATGCCGCCTCCATGATAAACAGCATCCAAGATAGGCCAAGTGTCAGTGGGACAAATATAAAGTGAAATATCGCAGTAAAGGCAAATTGCCATCGCGACAAGTCAACGGTGAGCATATCAATAAACATCTATGTTCTCCAGATTTTTGATGTACATCAATAAATTAAAAGTATAGTGAAATATTTTAATTTTTTTAGAAAATGGCTAGAAATAAATATTATATATTAACTGAGTTAGAGTTTGATCATAATGTTATATGGCGCTAATCTTAAGATATGACTATAAATAATATACCTACCATGAGTAAGTGAAAGGAGCTGTACATGTCTTATTCGAATATATTAGTACCCATTAATATTTATGAGAACTATCATCATATATTAAATTCTGCTGAACAAATCGCACATAAATATAATGCATCGCTAACATTGTTAATGGTTCTAGATACACCATTTGAACTAGTTCCGATGGCAAATGATTACCAAAAGGCTTTGGAAGATGAAGCAATTAAAGCTTTAAAAGTGGCGACTGAGAGCTTGCAGATTAAATCAGCTGATACTGCAATAGCCGCTGGTACACCCCATAATGAAATTATCGCCCATGCTAAGAAGAATAATAACGATCTTATTGTACTGGGTTCACATGGTAAGCATGGTGTTAAACTTATTTTAGGTTCGACATCGAATGCAGTACTGCATCATGCAACTTGTGATGTTTTGACTGTACATTTAGAAGAAAAACAAGCTGCTTCAGCCGTTAAGTATAAAAATATTGTTATCTCTACAGATATGTCACCAGATAATGACTCTCTGATAGAAACTGGGAAATCAATTGCAGAGAAATTTAATGCAACCTTAAATGCCATTAATGTTCAGTCAGACCCAGCTGTTGTTGTGAGTACCTATGGTATTGCGCCTGATATGCATACAGAGATATTTGAGCAAGCTAAGAAGCAATTGCAAGGATGGGCAACTAGCCACGGAATTACCGGGGAAGCAAAATGTGCTATGGGGAATAGTTCACAAGAAGTAATTAATTATGCAAACGAACTTGATGATAGTTTGATTGTGGTGGGCAGCCATCATAAGAGTGCAATTGGACGATTTTTTCTAGGTTCTACAGCTAATGCAATATTACATTATGCTAAACAAGATGTTTTAGTTGTTAAACTAAAGAATTAAACTTTTCCTATAAATTATAGTCCTTAATTTTATTTATTCTTTTTACCTCAAATACTGCTCTTAGTTCATAGCTAATTTTTATCAGTGATTAAAAAAATTAAAAATAGCCATACAACA
>JAOMSY010000063.1 GCA_028355575.1 Francisellaceae bacterium
ACACCAAAAAAGCCAATAAAAACTTCAGAGCTCAAACAAAAAGTATGTTATATATTCCAAGGCGGTGGTGCTTTAGGCGCATATCAAATGGGTGCATATGAGGCATTAAAGTCATTTGATTACCTTCCAGATATGTTAGTTGGCATTTCAATTGGTGCCATTAACGCCAGCATTATTGCTGGGAATGAACCAGGTAATAGGCAAGAAAGACTACGAGCCTTTTGGGATAAAGTCACAACATCCATGCCAATCCCGCTAGATGCCTTTGGCATACCAAAAATTCATAACTGGTTTGGCGCCCAGAGTGCCTTATTTGCTGGTCAACCTGGATTTTTCAAACCAAAACTATTCCCGCCTGGAAATATCCTTAATCATGAACCAAACGAACTCGGTTATTATGATACAACACCATTAAAAGAGACATTATTAGAATTAATTGATTTCAAATACTTAAATGAAGGTCATGTCCGTTTATGTTTAGGTTCTGTCGAATTAGGATCTGGAGAATTTAAGTTTTTTGATAACCATGAGCAAGAAATTGGCCCGGAGCATATTATGGCAAGCGGGGCTCTCACACCTGGCTTTCCTCCCGTTAAAATTGGCGATGAATATTATATTGATGGCGGTGTTTTCTCAAACTCACCAGTATTTAAAGTCATTGACGAATTTGTTGAAAATCCAGATGATATCCGCAGAGTGCTTTGTTTCATGGTAGATGTATTCTCAGCCAAAGGCCCCTATCCACATAGCATGGATGGCATGGCAGAACGTGTTAAAGATATCCAATACTCATCTCGTTCAAAAAGAGCAACAAGCTTGTATGCAACATCTGACAACCTTTCAAGCGCCATTCGATTCTTAGCCAATAAACTAACCCCAGAGCAAAGGAATGATCCAAAAGTGAAAGAAATTATGAAGCTCGGTTATTCACACCAGATTGATATTGTCCATTTAATTTACCAATCCCCGACCGGAACGGAGCTTGAAAGCAAAGATTATAATTTCAGTAAGAGTGCTTGTGAGATGCATCGTGAATTAGGTTTTCAGAACACCAAAGAACTCTATGATCAAAATCACGAATACTGGGATAAAAAACATAAATCAGGACTGACTCTTTATACTTTAGACGGCGACATAGAAGTTGATTAAACGTATAAAAGCTTAATCTTTAAGGTAATCATATACTATCTCTCCAAAGCCAAGTGTTAAGTCAGCGACAATATGCGTACCCGAAATAACACGCTTAACTGGCAATTCTGTAACTGGCGCAAGCGCATGTTGGAAAAGTTGCAAAGCAGCAGGCCCTGTCCAAGCGCCCTTCACGGTAACATCTTCCAAGTAATAGCGAACTAGTTTACATATTGAAGCCTCTTTACCATTCGCATGAGGAATTATTTTTAGTAGATAGTTAGGCGTTTTTTCCATAGAGTCTTGAATTTCATTTGAATCTAACTCGTGGTATTTAAACCCCATGGTTCCAATTGCAACATCAGCATTATTATATTTTAAAGTACCAACTAATGTGTCAGCATCAACAACTAAATTAGGCTTACCAAACTTTTTTGGGAAACCCCATATTTCTCGACCCGCAGCAATAGGTGCCAAATTATCTAAGTACATTGCATGCGAATAAGCTCCTTTTTTGCCATCAAGTTCGACTTCTATAACTTGGCCAGCTTCAGTAAAACTCCCAAACCCATGTGCATCTGGCATTCTCATAAATTCAAATTTGACCACATTGCTAGTCACTTGTAGTGGCTCAGGAACAACGCGTTTTAATTCCTCGATATCTGTCTCATAAGAGATAATTAAATATTCTCTATTTTTAAATTTATAATCGATTTTTAGCGCACTTGGTGAGGTTAGTGGCATTGCAAAAGCATTTTTTTTGATATCTTCAATTTTCACGGATACTCCCAATTAACAAATGTGTATATGTCTAATAGAAAGTGTACTGAATATTGTTGCAACGAACCATTTATTAAAAAATATTATCTCAGTTTTTTAGATTTGCCGAACTCAATAATGTTGCATATTCTCACAATAGCGATTTTCGCCTAATTGAATTTCACTCAAGCCTATAATTGCGCCATGTCGTTGATAGAATTTCACGCGATCTTCAACTTTTGCATTAGTTGGTTTGGAACATTCAATTCCGCCATTTATAATGTTCACCGTCATCCCAAAGCCTGAAGTTCTTCCTATAGCTATATCTTGAGATGTTGGCACCCACTCACCTGTCATGACTGCATGTGATGATGGCTTTGTATATTGCGGTGTCATCCAAAACCATAAAGATGATTCCCATGCTAGCAAGGCATTGTCACTCACTTGGCTCGGGTTGCTGATTAAATCTATATCATTATTCGAACCTTTTAAATTTTGATTATAATATTGCTGGAATTTAAGGTAATTATAATTCCAAGATAACTGTATAAACCCCCTACCTTGATATGTTTGGCCTGGTGCTGAAATCGTATTGTTTGCGGTATATTGTGTACAGCTACCTGATTGACAACCCTGTTCCTCTATAAAACAAGCGCCCCAAGCTTGAGGTCCACCCGGTGCAGTTGACCAACCACCGGTAGTTTCATGCGAAATATTCGCCAAGAAAGCCACCAACTCTTTTTTTGCGATAATCACTTTGTCAGAGTAACTTAAACTCTGACCATTCAAATTGTCTGGGATTGCATTTGGGTTAGCAAAATCTGGAAATGCTTTTGCAGCTAATATTAAGTCATTATAAAACTTCTGTGTTCCGCCTACTTTATTACTACACGAAGCATTGGTCATATTTGGAAACATTTCCTGGAACATCTGATAAGACAACAGTTGAGCTAAATCACTCACTACCGTATTTTCATTAAAATTTAGTGATATCAAATCGCCATTTTCAACATCATAAGTATATGACTGGTCAAGCGGAGATAGTGTGTAACGATTATCCATACTCATTGCTGAAATTTGATATAAGTTTGATGGAATAGAGATCGCATTGTTACCATTTACAATATTGAATTGATGCTGATTATTTGCATTATTAATTTCTGTAAAGGTTACACTCGTCTCACTTCCTTCAGGTAGTCCAGAAACAACAAGTGATAAGTTAATTAAAGACTCTGACACCTGATCATTAGTTGATTCTTCATCTTGAATATCATCTGACTGCCCAATATATTCCCAAGGTGTATCCCAAGGGTTTTCAACACCATCTTCTGGATCTAGACCAGCATTCGCATACCATTTTGCCTGATATTGCTTGCCGTTAATCGTTACGACATCACCCGCTAGATAATTTTTGGTACTATCCCAATTCCCGATATTTTCAACCACTGTTGGATTACTTTCCTCATCTATATTATCCGGGTCAGTATTAGTATTTTCAGTTTCCTGTTGCTGGTTAGACTCAACCTCATCTTCATTTGTGCCTAAATAGTCGCCTAATAATGCCCAAGGACTACCTAAATCAGGCTGATTTCCCTGAGTCCACCATTTTGCCTGATACAGATTACCTTGATAACTGACTTGACTACCACCCGTATAAACACCTAAATCATCCCAACTCTGTGCTTGCTCAGAACTTTGATTATTACTATTATTACCTGATGATGAATTTGACGAACTCGTCACCAGCTCCCACACATTGCTCTGACCTGGTTTATCACCTTGAGTCCACCATTTTGCTTTATACTTACTTTGATTATATTCAGCTGTATCACCTGATAAATATACATTTGAAGACTGCCAATTAGCTGAAAAAATACTCGATGATAGTATGGCATAACCTACCGATACAAATAATAAATTCTTAACCATATGCTACTCATTTCAATTCTATTTATATTCAAATTAGAGCAGATAAATAAATTATTCAATAATTTATTAAATAATTATATGATATTTGTAATTAAATTAGTTTCGGACAGGAACGAATATATTTCCCTAGGATAATATATTCGTTCTGTAGATATAAGAAAAAAAGATAAAATACTGTAAATATATAGACTACATTACAGTATCTAAAAGTACTTAGATTTTACCTAATAAGTCAGCTTTTTTATTATTAAATTCAGCATCAGTTAAAACACCAATTTCTTTTAATTTACCAAGTTGCTCCAATAAAGAGATCACTTCGTTAGTAGAAATTTTTTGCCCTGATTGATTTGATTCTGGCGCAGATTGAACTGGCTCAGGATTAAATGACTGCTGAGGTTCCTCAATAGAAGGTTGATTCTGTTGTGGCTGGTTTTGTGCTTGACTATTGCCATTCTGATCAACAACTGGTAATGATGATACATTTACTGTGCCGTACTGACTTGTAAATGTCATTGAATTATTAGAACCTTGTTGTTGTGACACACCACCGATTTGATGATCTAATGTATCATAAACTGTTACTTGACCATTGATATCAACGGCTAATCTATTTGAACCACCAAAGTATGCATAACGGGTATTGTTTTGACCACCTGTTGAATTAGGCGAACCTAGACCTTCTGGCCACCAATTATTTCCGCCTTGCATTTGAAAACCAGAACCTTGGTTTTGGCTTTTTGCAGGCTGCTCATACACTTGCTGGTTTGCTGTTAGATTAGCTAGTTCAGAACATAAGTTGTCTACAGTCGCTTTTAAACCATTGTTGAACATATCGCCAACCATGGTCATGCCGCCTTGCATCCACTGGCCACCGCCACCTAATTCTGGACAATTAAATTGTGCCATTGTACCACCACCGGCAATAACGGCGTCCAACATATGCAATACTGCATCTTGGCTTAATCCATATCTATTTGCTATGTCGTTTATAGCTTGTTGACTCTGTTGCGTTAGTTTCCTCATTTAAGTAAAACTCCTCCTTTTGAATTTATCCCCCTCAATACCACAAAAGAATTTTTGCAGTACAGCATGAGAGACTTATCGGCATTGTATGCCTTGTATTCACTAATGTCACCATCTTAAATGAAATAGTTGAAATTAATTAAAAGATTATTGACACAAAAGGTTAGTATCATTAGGATAAGTCGTTCTGTTATCTGCCAATACTTTTTAACACCCTCTCCTGTAATATTGGCAGATACAACATAATTACTTTTGTATTATTTTGGTAATTTAATAATCACTGACAGCCCTGATGGTTGATGTAACTCAAACTTTAGACTCCCGCCACATGACTTAATAATTTCACTGGCAATACTTAAACCTAAGCCTGAGCCTTTAACTGTGTTATTGCGTGTCGTATCTTCACGAAAAAATGGTTGTATTATTTTATTAAAATTTTCTTTTTGAATACCTTTTCCAGCATCTGAAATTACGCATCTAATATACTGTTTATCCTCATATAATTTTATTGATACATTTTTTTTGCCATACTTAACGGCATTGTCTAACACATTACTGATTGCGCGGCTGATACTAACAACTCGCCCCTTAAAAGGAATGTTTTGTTTTATTTCAGTAGAAATATCATATCCCACATCAAGAAAATTTTGAGTAATAGACTCTATTAATTCTGAAATATTAAAAGACACGACTTTCTCATCGCTTACAAACGCTTTTGAGAAAGTGATAATACTATTTATCATCTGTTCAATTTCTTCAATATCTTTTAACAATCCTTTTTGGGCTGTCTCATTTTCTAATAGTTCTGCCCTAAGTTTTATACGAGTTATAGGGGTTTTCAAATCATGAGATATTGCAGCAAGCATTTCTGTGCGGCTACTTAAAATCTTTTTTAATTTATCTTGCAACTGATATAAGTCATCAGAGATTATTTTTGTCATATCATTATCGTTTGCTAGCTGAATATCAGCATATACATTTTCAGATAAACGCTTTAACGCAGAGGATATTAAGTAAGAGGGCTTTTCAATAATGCGAATAACCCAATAGCATAAACCTATCGCGATTAGGACCAGAAATACTAATATAAACAAATATACCACTGATATAAATGAAAAGTTAAACCAACGATTAAACTTGATTAAATAAATCGAATCTTGATGTTTCAGCAAAAATGGTCCAGGCATCATCACTGGAAATTTGTAATCACCAATGGTAACAATAGGTAACTGCCGAAGCCGATTTGTAATATTATTGATCTTTTTAACCTCAACACCTCGTATCTTATCAAGGTCTCTTTTAAGTTGTGTACTTGACAATTGTTTAGTGTTAATAATTTTTTGAAATTTCATTTGTGTGACAGGGTTAAAGGCTGGATGATTAAAAGAATCTTGGATTTGATATAAAATAATACCAAACAATAAACTTATAAATATTAACCCGGTAACCAATACCCAGAAGAGTCTTTTTGCCAAGGTTGTTTGCATTTTCATCATGTTGCCTAACCTTCTTTTAGCATATAACCTTCACCCCGTATAGTTTGCAACAGTAAGGGTTTATTAGGATTTACTTCAATTTTTTTTCTGACTCTACCTATTAGAACATCAATGGTTCTATCAAATGGATCACAAGATTTATCATAGATTTGATCCATAATTTGGTCTCGTGATAATATTTGATTCGGATACTGTAAAAATAGCTCTAACAATCTAAATTCTTTACTGCTTAGCGTTATTGCGACTTCATTTTCATTAAATAACAAATGTGCATGCCGGTCAAGATGCCAACTTGCAAATGAAATAATATTTCCAGCCAATTGAGTACGGTGCTTAAAACTACCTTCCGTTCTCCTTAATAATGCATTAATTCGCGCTAAAAGCTCTCGCGTATTAAAAGGTTTAGGCAAGTAATCATCTGCACCCATTTCCAAGCCTAATATTCTATCTGTATCTTGTTCAAGCGCACTAATGATAATAATCGGAATATCTGAAGACTCTCTTATCTGTTTACATAACTCAAATCCGTTTATACTTGGAAGCATAATATCCAGTAATACAATATCAAATAATTCTTCTTTCAATAATTTCTGAAGCAATACGCCATCTTGGATATCTTTAACGATAAATTGAAATTTTGTGAGAAATTGCGATAACAATGAACAGATTTCTTTATCATCATCAACTATAAGTACTTTCTTGTGCGGCATCATCATTATTCAATGTTCACAAATATAATAAATTATATTAAGTAATATTATGCCTTATGTATATCAAGCCAAGAGAGTATTTTGTAACAATCCTGTTACATTAAAGATTATTTTTGTCACACTGCCGTTACGTTCAAATTTTATGATGTTTCTTGTAATCACCACTAACAACCCAGGAGAAAATCATGAAAAAAAGATTACTAACACTGATAATTATTCCATCCACACTATTAG
>JAOMSY010000064.1 GCA_028355575.1 Francisellaceae bacterium
AAAATTTACAAGAGCAAAAAATTCAGATTGCAAAAATATTATTTGAGCGAGAAAAGTTAGCAGATCATCTAAAATCTATTCCGATAGTCAAAAAAATATGGCCTTCGTATGCTAACTTCTTACTGGTTGAATTTACGAGCAATATTATGGATTACTGTTTAGAAAATGGCATTGTGATTCGTTCTATGGCGAAAATAGTTGGTTCAGAAAAAGTATTCCGTATAAGTATTGGCACGCCAGAAGAAATGGAACAGCTGATACATGTCTTAAAAGAGTATAAATAATGAGTAAACAAAAATATTTATTTATTGATCGTGATGGCACCTTAATTAATGAGCCTGAAGACAAACAAATTGATAGCGTTGAAAAGCTTGATTTTTTGCCAGGCATTTTCTCTGCAATGGAGACTCTGCAAAAACAAAACTTTAAATTAGTTATGGTGAGCAATCAGGATGGCTTAGGAACAAGTAGTTTTCCAGAGACTGAATTTAAAGCGCCTCATGAATTAATGATGAGTATCTTTACTTCCCAAGGAATCAAGTTTGATGAGGTCTTAATCTGCCCGCATTTTCCAGAAGACAATTGTAACTGTCGCAAACCAGAAGTTGGATTAGTTTTAGAGTATCTAAAGTCTCAATGTATAGATCGAAAAAATTCTTACGTTATTGGTGATCGTGAGACTGATTTGAAGCTTGCCGAGAATATGGGTATTGAAGGTATTCAAATTGGTTCTGAACAATATAAAGATTGGTCAGATATTATTAATTATTTAGTCCATAAACCGAGAACGGCGTCTATTGCACGTAAGACAAACGAAACGAATATCAAAGTAAATGTTAATCTTGATCAACCAGGTCAGATCAATGTTGAAACAGGTATTGGTTTTTTTGACCATATGCTAGAACAGCTTGCTAAGCATTCTGGTATATCGCTTACTATACAAGCGAATGGTGATTTGCATATAGATGATCATCATACAGTCGAAGATATCGGAATTGCAATCGGTCAAGCAATTAGAGAAGCATTGGGTGATAAGCTAGGCATTGCGCGTTATGGATTTTTATTGCCAATGGATGAATCATTGGTTCAGGTAGCACTGGATTTAAGTGGCCGATTTACCTGTATTATTAATGCGAATTACTCAAGAGATAAAGTGGGTGAACTTTCAACCGAAATGGTGAAACACTTTTTCTATTCACTAGCAGAAGGCATGCGTGCAAATCTACATATTACGGTTAAAGGAGAAAATGCGCATCATATGGTTGAAGGTACTTTTAAATCCTTTGGTCGAGCGTTGGGTCAAGCCATAAAACAAGTTAGCTCTGAGCTCCCTACAACGAAAGGAATGTTATGATTGCGGTAATAGACTGTTGTGGTAGCAATATATCTTCTGTGAAGTATGCTCTAGAGCGTTTAAATGAAGAAGCGGTATTTACTTCTAATGACCTTATTATTAAATCAGCAGACAGAGTATTATTGCCTGGTGTTGGTTCTGCGGGTCATGCAATGCAAAAACTTAAAGATAAAGGTTTGGTAGAATTAATTCGTGGAATAGAAAAACCTGTGTTAGGTATTTGTTTAGGTATGCAGCTACTGTTTGATTCCTCAGAAGAGGATAGTGTTGAGTGTTTGGGTATTATCCCTGGGCAAATAAAAAGATTTCCAATTCTTGAGGGTATTACTATCCCGCATATGGGCTGGAATCAAATACATGGAAGTGGCAATAATGAATCAATTATGTATCAAGCTGAGCAAAAATACGTTTATTTTGTGCATAGTTATTATGCGGAGCTTGGGGATTATACCGTTGCTAAAACAAAGCATGGTATAGAATTTTCATCTATAGTACAGAAAGATAATTTTTATGGGATGCAATTCCATCCCGAAAAATCTGGGGATGTAGGCAACCAGTTGTTAAACAATTTCATTAATTTATAAGAGATAATTATGAGAATAATACCAGCAATCGATTTAAAGTCTGGAAAATGTGTCCGATTAAACAAAGGGAAATTTGATCAGATAAAAGTATACTCTAGTAATCCCGTTGGTATGGCGATGACTTTTGAAGAGCATGGCGCAAAGAGTTTACATATAGTTGACTTAGATGGTGCTAAAAATAGCCAACTTTCTCAGCTTGATGTAATTAAAGCGGTTCGAATTGCGACTAGGTTAAACATTCAAGTCGGAGGTGGTGTTAAAGACAGAGATACCGCAGAAAAGCTTTTAGATCACGGTGTGGACAGGGTGGTGATAGGGAGTTTGTCTGTATCCGATATACCTCAAACAAAAGCAATTATAGAAGAGTTTGGTAGTGATAAAATTGTTTTGGCTTTAGATGTAAATATTAATGATGAAGGTGTACCGATGGTTGCCACGCATGGTTGGCAGCAAGAAAGCAGCACCAGTTTGGATGAATTAATTGAAGAATACAAAAAAGTTGGTTTAAAGCACGTACTGTGTACGGATATCAGCCGTGACGGCATGTTAACTGGCCCAAACTTATCTTTGTATCAAACATGTGTAAAACAGCATCCAAAAATTCAGTTTCAAGCATCAGGTGGCGTTAGTTCGTTGAATGATTTGAAAGCTTTAAAAGAGAACAAATTATCAGGAGTTATAATCGGCAAAGCAATTTATGAAAATAAATTTACTTTAGATGATGCCCTGAATATTTAAGGTTTATAAATGTTAGCAAAAAGAATTGTTCCCTGTCTTGATGTTAAAGAAGGGAAAGTTGTTAAAGGCGTTAGATTTAAAAACCATAGAATTGTTGGTGATATTGTAGAGTTGGCAAAATTCTATAGTGATTCAGGCGCAGATGAACTCGTATTTTATGATATCACGGCAAGTAGTGATAATCGAAGCGTATCCAAACAATGGGTGAAAGATATTGCTAAGCATATTAGTATTCCATTTTGTGTCGCTGGTGGAATACGATCAATTGAAGATGCGGAGAAGGTGTTACACTGTGGTGCTGATAAAATATCTATCAATAGCCCAGCATTAGAAACCCCGGATTTAATTGATAAAATGGTCAAAGTATTTGGTCAGCAATGTGTGGTTATTGGTATAGATAGTTTAATGATTGATAATCAGTTTGTTGTTTGCCAGTATACGGGTGATCAAAAGAAAAGTATTAAGACAATGAGAGATCCTATTGCTTGGGTAAAAGAGGTTCAAGAGCGAGGTGCAGGTGAAGTGGTAATGAATTGCATGAATCAAGATGGTGTTAAAAAAGGCTATGATATTGAGCACTTAAGTCAAATAAGAAATACCACTAGAATTCCAATTATTGCATCAGGCGGTGCAGGTGAAATGGAGCATTTTAAAGAGGTTTTTCAGCAAGCCCATGTAGATGCTGCTTTGGCTGCAAGTGTTTTTCATTCTAAGTACATTTCAATTCCTGATTTAAAATCATACCTAAAACTTGAAGGCTTACCAGTTAGAATATAATTAGTTGGAAATAAAATGAATAATGAAATAGTTAACCAGATTAATTGGGAAAAAGATGGCGGTCTTGTACCTGCAATCATTCAAGATAATGAAACGGGTCAAGTGTTAATGTTGGGTTACATGAATCTTGATGCTTTGCAGCAGACATTAGAGTCAGGCAAAGTAACATTTTTCTCACGCACTAAAAATCGATTATGGGTTAAAGGTGAAACGAGCAATAATTTTCTTATTTTAAATGATTTATCATATGACTGTGATAATGATGCTTTGCTGGTACTTGCAAGGCCTATGGGGCCAACATGCCATAAAGGAACAACAACTTGCTTTAAAAAGAATTATGAATCTCCTTGGCATACAGTGCAATATCTTGAAAACACAATTAATCAGCGTAAAAGAGAGATGCCAGAAGGCAGTTACGTAACAAGTTTATTTAAAGAGGGAATTAACCGTATTTCACAAAAAGTTGGTGAAGAAGCGGTTGAGTCAGTTATTGCGTCTGTATCAAATAATGATGAAGAGTTAAGAAATGAATTGGCTGATATGTTTTTTCATACATTGGTATTGTTAGAAGCGAAAGATATAAAATTTTCTGATGTTTTATCCGTATTGGATGATAGGAAAAAATAAGGTTATCTTTTTCTCATTAGCGCTCTTAATTTTGCTGCATTTTCTTGTTTACGTTGAACCATATTCATATGATAGCTAGTTGCGGTTTTATTTTTAACAACTTCTTCATAAGCAGATTCTCCGTGGTGAGTGTCAAGACCAGCTAGTTCTTCTTCCTCTGAAACCCTTATATGCATAAATAGTCGAAGCACTTTAACGATAATAAAACTAACTGCAATTGCATAAGCCCCGACAACAACCGCACCAAATAGCTGATGTAATACTAAATGATAATTGCCCTCCAGCAGCCCAGCAGGTATATCAGGATTGACTTCAGTTGTAGCAAAGAAACCAACTAAAATTACGCCAACCAAACCACTTAAACCATGGCATACAAATACATCTAGTGAGTCATCCACTTTGCTTTTAAGTTTATTCAGAAAATGAAATGAAAAATAACATATTAAGGTTGTAATCAAACTCGTGAAAAAGGCGTGGTCAATATCAATAAAGCCAGCACCTGGGGTGATTGAAACTAGACCCACAACAGCTGCTACAGCAATGTTAACCGTGAGGATGCTTCTTTTTGTAATAAAGTCTAAGACTATCCAAGTAATAATGGCAGTTGCGGCGCCAAGTGCAGTATTAATAAAAGATATTACTGCTATATCATTAACTGCCATAGCTGAGCCAGAATTAAAACTAAAATACCCAAACCATAATATACAGGCACCTAATACAACGAAAGGAATGTTGTGTTGACTGGTCTCTGATAAGTATTTTCTTGGTTTAACCATAATGGCAAGCACTAGAGCAGAAAACCCTGCGCATATATGTATTGCATAGCCTCCCGCGAAATCAATCACACCCATTTGCTTCAACCAACCATGGTCTGACCATACCCAGTGAACCACCATGCTATAAACTAACAATGACCATAAAATAATAAAGATGATGAATGCACTAAATTTCATTCTTTCGACTACAGCACCAGATATTAAAGCAGCAGCAATAACAGCAAACATCATCTGAAAAATAGCAACGACTAACTCTGGCACTTTGGTTTCGCTAATTATAAGACCAGGCAGTTTTCTAAAAAAAACATACTCAAAATCGCCAAAAAATCCATTTGTGCCTGAGAATGCAAATGTATATCCTACAGAAACCCATAGCAATGGTATAACTGCAAGGGTGAAAAAGTTCATTTTCATGGTGTTAACTGCATTTCTTGCTGGCACCAGTCCTGCATAAAATAGCGCAAGGCCACATACCATAAAGAATACCATCGCGGAAGATACTAGAACCAAAAGTGTATTTATTGTGTTCATCTGGGTGTTAGTGTGATGTTCATGCTAATAACAAAAGCCGATTATGAGCAAAAAATCAAAATTTTTAAAACAGTTTTTAGTATGAGACGCAGTTATTACCTTTAAAGTATATATCAATAATCATTTTACTTTGGTCAATTACAACCCAAGTTTTACAATGTAGGTCTTGAACACCACCACCTGTAATGATTCCAGGTGTGCCTGCAAAGGCGAAGTTATTACTATTGTCGATACTAGAAGCCTGTACTGGCATTTGGGCCGCTGGGTTTTGTCGGATAATTCTGTCAATATAAATGTAGGCTTTATTTCCATCTTCTAGAATAACAGTTCTGTCAGGGTAGCCGTATTCATCAATAAAGGGTGATATTTTTTTCCCATGCCAAGGTTCAAGTGATTCTTTATATTTAGCTTGAGTTGCACATGAGCATAATAAGAATAAAAATAAATTGCTTATGATAAATAAGTATAAAATTTTAATGTTATGCACAGTTATTCAATAAAGTGGTTGCCTACATTATTAAGATAGCCCATCTTTAGCAAAATATATAGGCCAGATATTAGCATAATTTTTCAGACAAACTATTATTATATAATAACACTATCATATAAGTCACAATTATGAGCGCACAAAGAATTACAACGCTTGGTACATTTATCTGGGCTATAGGGACATTGTTCTACACTTTTGAAATGCTTATTAAGTCTTCTGTTAGCGCAATGTCCGGTATTTTTATTGATGGATTTGCCTTCACAGGGGTTCAGCTTTCTTGGATTGGGTCAACTTTTTATATTGTATATGTATGTATGCAAGTGCCAGCAGGCTTATTATCTGACCGTTTAGGTATTCGTATTTCATTATCTTTAGCGACTGCGCTGTGTGCTGCTGGTACGTTACTCTTTGCGTATGCTGACAGCTTTGCTTTGTTTGTGTTTTCTCGTGCCGTGATGGGAGCGGGTGGGTCATTTGCTTTTGTTTCAGCTATGAAACTAGCAAGTATGTGGTTTCCAGGTAGAATTTTCCCGATTGCCGCAGGTATGACTCAGTTGCTAGGTTATTTGGGTGGTGCGCTTGCTGGTACACCGCTATCAATACTTGTAACATCAGAATCTTGGGATCACGTATTTGCAATTATGTCTATAATAGGTTTTGGAATATTTGCATCATGCTTATTTTTTGTTCGCGCCGCTAATATTGCTGGCCCAGCTGGTGTCAACAAACCAACTTTTATTCAAACAGTTAAACAGCTTATACTATTAGCTACAAATCGCCAGGTTCTTTTAAACGGTGTTTTCTGTGCTACAACTGTCGGTGTTGCTTTTGCCATGGCTGATTTATGGGGTAAGCAATATTTAATGAGCGTTAGAGGTATCAGTGAGAGTGCAGCTGCGCTTGCAGTTACATCGTTAATTTTTATAGGTATTGCGACCTCAAGTCCAATTTGGGGTGCGATAGCAACTGCTATTAATAGAAATAAAGGTCTACTTGTTACTGGTGGTGTGCTGGGTATTGTTTCTACTATATTGATGTTATACACACCAATACCAGTTTGGTCTTTATATATAGTTGGTTATTTCATAGGAGCAGCCCAAGCATCACACGTATTAAACTTTGATGTCGTTAAAAAACAAATTCATCCTGACTACATCGGAACTGCTGTTGCTTTTTTGAATATGTTTGCAATTGGTGGTGCGGCATTAGCTCAATTGATAATTGGATTTATTATGGATGGCATAAAAACAGGCGATCAGTACACGCCTGATAATTTTAAAACAGCATTATGTGTTATCCCAATTATGTTTATTATTGCGACGATTGCTGCTATCTTCCTTAAAGATAAGCCTG
>JAOMSY010000065.1 GCA_028355575.1 Francisellaceae bacterium
TATTCATGAGCCTTCTGACACCAAGAATCATTTTTGAATTATACGATGCAACATTGTAACTATTGCTAAGATGTTAATTTGATTAATATATACATAAATTTCATAACTAACAATAAGATGAAAGCAAATGAAAAAACGTCAATCACTTTTTAGTATTATTATCCTTAGCCTAATATGCATGAATGCATATAGCTTGCCAACTTTACGTTTCACAGGGAATATGAACCCATATTATGGTGATAACAGTCTTAATGATATGAATTATCGTACAACTTTAAAAAGTGATAACCCAGCATTTAACTCTAGAAATATAATTGCTACTTCACAACCTTGGAGTTTAGCGAAAGCAAAGCTCGTTTTAAAAGAAAGCGATATCCAAAACCCGAAAGAAGTGACTATGATTGATCTGCGAAGTGAGTTCCACGCCTATGTGCATATTGATAAACCACTCAATGTTAACATTCCTGAGTTGGGCTATGACATGACCATGCAAGAAGGCTGGTATGATATATCAACGCTTGATGATGCTGAAGGCGAAGTCACCTTAGATAAACAACAAAAACTATTAAATGATATTAAACAATATATTAATACAAACAAATCACTCCCAATTACGGTCAAATATAAAAGTCCTACCGTTGATAACCCATCTGCAAAAGAAGCTTTTACATATAGCTACCCAGTAGATGATATTAAATTTGAACAAGATATCGCTGAAAATTATTTAGGTATTAATTATATAAGAGTTCCAGTTAAAGATTGGAGTCCAATATCTCCTGAAGCAGCTGATATGTTGGTCAACTACTATAATACTAAAATGACACCCGTAACTTGGATTCACTGCTGGGGCGGTATTGGTAGAACAGGTCAAGCCATAGGTGTAATGTTAACATTAATACTCAAGCCAAATACTTGGGCTGCACTGTCTTCAAACATTGTCAGTTTTAATAACAACAGCATTATTACCGAAGAAAAAGAACAAGTTCAGTTTGTTTATAATTTCTGGGAAAAGCATCATTCAATTTAATTGGTGGTACTCAATACTCAATCACACGTAAAGTAAAAATTTGCTCTAATGCACTTATTCATTTACCGGGTATGAATGTGATTGGGGAAGTATCTAAAGTGTTTAAATCTATAGTTTTTAAGGCTAATTAAACAGCATAACAATTTATTACTCACCATATTTAATCAACCGGATTATATGAAGAGTTTAATTGGATTCGAAATAATAGATTCGAGCCTACTAATAAATATGAATTATACAATCCATTTTTGTAACTATTTTCCAAGTTATTAAAACGTTAAAGTATCAGTATAGAATCTAAACAATAAAACTTAATCATCAAAACTCAAGAGGAAAAATTATGAAAAGAAAAATGAGTTCAATACTTGTAACCTTAGGGCTTATGTCATGTGGTGAAGCTATTGCTAATAATTTCCCTGGATCTTTGGATGCTAACGCTATTGCACCTGAAATTTTAAAAAACTGTCCAAAATCTGTACAAATTGGATTTGGGTATGACTCATCCAAAGAGGGTGTCGGAAAGTGTGCTCAATTCCGATCAGTAGGCGGAGCCAAAGATACAACTGATTTGAGAAGTATGTGGGTTAATGGCTCAGAAAACACTACGCTCGCATATGGAGACTACGAAACACGAGTCTCTGGTAGTTTTATTCATAGCGCAGATAGACATGAGCGAAAGCGCAAGAATGAGGCTACAATGAGCGTTGGGGCAAATACAGGAATCTATTCAGGTAGTGTAAAAGGTTCTTTTGCAGAATCAGCGGCTCATGAGGACTCCCATTCTGGCATTACAGCTAATATATTTGCTGATAAGCTTAGGAAAGTGAGTGCTGGTACAATTAATGATGACGAAAAAAAAGCTACAAGACAAGCTATATTGAACATGTCAGTAGATACAGATCTACCGATGATTATTAATGATTTAAATAACCCAAATGTCGACTTAGTAACAAAATTGGATAGGCTGAATGATTTTAAAAACGCCTACGGGACGCACTTTATTTCTTCTGTACTTGAAGGCTATAGAGGTCAAATAAATATCACTGCAGATCAGGACACTAAGGCTGATAATAGCGCCTTATCTTTTGGTGCGAGTGTAGACGCTTCCTCACCTTTTGTCTCTGGTTCATCCTCTTATGGTCACTCTGAAGGCGAGGCTAAAGCAATAGATGGTACAAAAGCCACCATGAGTATGGGGGTATATCCATCAAACGCAGAAATAGAAACAAAGTTAAACAACACCTATTCAGCACTTAAAGATGCAGTGAGTACAGCCAGGTCAATGGCAATAGATAAAAACAAAACAAGCATTCCAGATTTACCTGCACCTAAAGTAGAAAGTGTTAAACCATCTGATGCATCAATTAAGAAGGCTTCAGAAGATAAAAATGCTCAAAAAAACATGATTATTGCACTTGATACTGCTTACAAAGCCTATGAGGATTCAAAAATCCTTATAGGCAAGGATGGTCAAGCTCCATCAGCCAAAGAATTAGCTGAATATATAAAGATTATTCAAGAACAAATATCTGAGAAGAATATACCTAAAGACAAACTTTATTTATTTAATAGCAAACAAAATGATAAGTATTATAAGATGGTTAAACTTCTAGAGAACCCACCTAAGAAGTATTCGGACTTTAAAGAAAAAATGAAAACGCAAGAGATTCAAAGACATAAAACCGATGTTGGAAATTTTCAAAAATTCCTTTCGGATAAATGTTACCTGCCTTACGTAAATCATGCGACGTTTGAAGAGTGGCATAATGATTTAACCTCAAAACAACTACAGGAATATCATAAAATCTGGAATGATGCTGTTGAAAATAGCTCTCAAAAAGCAAGCATGTGTATAGCTGAAGATAAAGTTGCATCAGGGTTACCAGTGTTGAATGCAAAAGTACCTGTAAATAATAATATTGATCTTGCTGCAACCAATCAAAGAATTGTTGCGCTAAGTAGCTATAACAAGGCATATTTAAATCAAATGAATGCTAACAAGGGTGCACAGGTAAACCAATCAAATTCACTGATGTTATCCGGCACACAGGATCCTGCCTATGGTGGAGCAATTTTTGAGTTTGATATAACCCCATGGACAGATATTTTCCCAGAGCTTAATATGGTAACAGATACTGCAATAGATCAAATTGCAGGTAAGTTATATGACCTCTTAGATAGAGCTGAGAATATATACTCTTATTTGAGTACCGCTAGCAATTATTCTGATGGGAATCTTCTTTTTAACGGAAATGTTATTGGTTATGAAGATGAGCAGTATAATTTAAAGAAAGGGGCGCATACTCAACTAAAGTCTCTAATGACTAAGTTAAACAGCGGGCAAAAAAATTATCTTACTGATGTTATTGACTTAAAAAACCAATTACTAAACGCTCCAGCGGTTCCTGGTACCACGCTCACATTTGATGGTAAGGACTATTATTTATATCCAACAGCCTCACCTGCTCCAGGTATAGGTAATCTTGATGAGTTAGAAGCCGACTTAAACAATTTACTCTCTGTTGATGATGAAAATCAACAGTCTCTTATCAAAGCTGCAACTCACCTTTATGACCTTGGTTTAACCAACTCAGCGGGTTCATTTCCATTTGTTATGTCAAAAAGTGTTTATGTTAATAACAAAGCAGAGGCAATAGTTAACCCAGATAAAAGTCAAAACTTTAAAGAGGGTGATAAAAGATTCAAATACTGGAAATTATTGGCAAGTAATAATGGTTTTAAAAACATAGCTGGCGATTCCGAAGCAAAAATTGACATTGGTTGGCATAGGGATGATGGTAGTGTTATTTATACCTTATCACCTAGCGACTTCTTAACTAAATATAGTGGTGAAAGTGATTCATTTGAAGGTCAGGTGCAAGATGCCTACTTAAGCACGACTAATCCAACTGAGGGTGTTATTAACCAAGATAGATCTATTTTAACTATGATGCCTATTCTAACAGATCACACTAGGGTTCTCTCGTATACACCTAAAAATCCTTATGCGGGTGCATCATCAAAACCAACGCATGAATATGATTATTCACAAACTGCTGTTGATGGTGTAAAGAATGTATTGGTTACGGTTGTTTCGAATGTATTACTTGCTAGAACAAAGGATGTAATACAGACTGGAGACGGCAAAAGTAGAATCGATTATGAAGCAAAAATTACGGGATCATCTAAACTTAACGATCATGAGTTTACCAGAGAGAGGATGGTGGCGCTAGGTAGAGGCGATTATTATGGAAACGATAAAGATAAAATAGAGGTTAAACAAGTTTCCACAGATGGTAAGGACAAATCATCTCAATCTGCTCCTTTAGTTGATCTATATATTTATGGTGATGGTTTTACAAGAGTCGTACCAGTGGATAGAAAAGCAAACTTTTGCTCCCAAACATACAAATATGGAAAGGGATGTTTAATTAATAGCCGCTTACCCAGCCACGCTGAGCTTTTTGAAAAAGTAGTGAATATGAGTTTCTGGCCTGATAAATATAATCCTTTGAAAGATATTGATAGCCAACAAGAAATGGCGCTAGTCCCCTACAGTAAAGATAAAATATCAAAACAAACTGCTGAGAAAATCTCAGGTAGACATTTAAACTTCTTTTATAGACCTTTACCGAATAGTTTGGGTGATTATGTGTTTGATGCTTTATATAGTGGTAAAGCCACTCCGACAACTATGGAAGGTAAGGTTCAAATCCCAAGCAATAAGCCAATTGTTATTTTTAAAGACAACAAGCTTGATTTCACATGGCCTGCAGCCACAACTAGTGGAGGCGGTAGCTTAGAATATGAAGTTAAGTATAAGAAGAAAAATAGCAGTGATTGGAATACGCTTACAAATGTTCTTGAAGAAGGTGTAGCGTATAGAAAAGATGATAATGTAGCCATAGAAGACGGTAATTTACCATCTGAGAGATTTATATTAAACAATGTTGAAATTCCTGGTCTTGAAGAAGACAAAGACTATGATATTCAAGTAACTGCACATGAAATAATTAGCATGCTGAATGAAGACGATAAAGTTGTCTTATCAGAGACTGCTAACTATGCTAATGCAACTTATGAGATCCATACTAAAGAAACCTCTGGTGAAATAATAATTGATGAAAGAGTAATCAGATGGGTTGGTTTTAATTTTAACTATTTGATTATTAATAACGATACAGGTGAAATTAGACTAATGTGGAGTGAGGCAGAAGTTGATGACAGAGACAAAATAGATGGTGAAAATATTAAATATTCTGTCAAATATGCAGTAGATAATATTAACGGACCTTATGTCCCATATGGCGCTAATGGGGAGATTGCAAAAACGAACCTGACATACTTAGATATGAACTTGATTCCTGGTCATAAATATTATTTTAAAATTGTTGCTGAGTATAATGGTCACGAAGAAGTTTCAGAGATACAGGAAGTAAATCTTAAAAGTAATACAACTATTGCATGGAAGTCTAGTGACATCGAAATAAGAGATAAAGATATTTCTCAAAACTCGTTTAAAGTTAAATGGTCTAAAGCAATATTGAGTAATGATGACAAAGTTAAATATGCTGTAAAATATAAGAAGTATGGTACTGATGGCTATACAACATTTAAAACATTTGACTCAAATGGTAGAAATGAAGTAAACGGTCTAGAGCCTGGTACTAAATACACTGTTAAAGTTACGGCATATTCTGCAAAAGACTCTTCAATTGCAATTGACTCTGTGGAAGAAAGTGTCACTACATTAAACGCCGAAAAAACTCCAACTTTGGTTTGGTCTAACGGTAATGATGGCCTAAAAGTCACAGATAGTACTGATAAATCTATCAGCCTGAAATGGAATAGCGCTGTTGAAAATAATGGTGATGGTAAATTAGTATATTCACTAAAATATGGTAAATCTCAATCAAGTTTAGAAACTCATAAATTTGAGGGCAATAAGGACTACACTGAAGATAGAAGTATAATAATAGATGGTCTTGATTCAGGCACAGACTACTACTTTCAAGTCATTGCTCACGACCTTGAAAACTCAAAAGTTGATGCAATTGAAAGCGAAGTTATAAAGGAAACCACTAAAAAGGAACAAACTGTAAAACACGAAATCACTTGGAATAAAGGAAGCGATAATTATGGTCTGAAAGGAACATCAGATGTTCATTCTATAAACTTAAGCTGGAATGCTGCGACTCTTGACGGTAAAGGTAAGCTGAATTACGTGGTATATAAAAATGATGAGGTCTACGGAACAACTTCAGAGACAAAATTGTCTGTAACTGGACTTACACCTTCAACACAATATCGTTTTTCAGTTGAGGCAACTGCGCCAAATGACCAAGAGGTTACAGTAAACCCAAGAACTGAGGTGCGTGATTATACCACTTTAGCTGATATTCAGCCCGAGCCTTCAGAAGATGTTATGTCTTGGAAAAATAACAAAAATTATGATGATGGTGACGTTGTTGAGCATAATGGAAGTTATTATTACGTAAAAGGTTGGGCGCCAGCAGGTTCAGAGCCTGGTGTTTCAGCTGAATGGGTTTCTATCAGCAAATTAGAAATACTTAAGCCTTCTGACCATAGTCCATGGGAATCAGGAAAAAGGTATGGTACAGGAGAAATAGTTTCTTTTGATGGAAATGTTTTTCAAATGATAGCTTCTGGAGCAAATAACCCTGATCAGCCACCCGTTTATGGAGCAAGGGATGCAGTATCTGGAAATGGTTGGAATGGAGTGAAGTATCGTATTGATGGTAATAAATTTTTATAAGATCCTCTTTCTGAGCCTTTTATAGAAAAGGCTTTTTTATTTTTAGAGAAAATAATTTA